>DATECO010000239.1:0-2540 GCA_035286865.1 Nitrospiria bacterium
ATGGCCCGTTCAACCACGTGCCTCAGCTCACGGATATTTCCGGGCCAGGAATAGTTAAGGAGTTGGCCCTGGGCCCCTTGAGCGATCCCGCGAACGGTTTTCTTAAGCCTCGGGCGTAACGTCTCCAGAAAATGTTCCACCAGAAGAGGGAGGTCCTCCAGCCGCTCTCGCAGCGGAGGGAGCCGCACTTCCATCACGTGCAAGCGGTAGTAAAGATCTTTACGAAAGCGGCCCTGGTCTACCAACGTCTTGAGGTCCTGATGTGTGGCTGCAATGACCCGGACATCCACCTTCGTTTCATCCCTTGCCCCAATCCGCTGGACCTCCCCTTCCTCAAGCACCCGCAGCAGTTTGATTTGCATGGCCGGTGAAACTTCGCCAATCTCATCCAGAAAGAGAGTCCCCCCATCGGCCTGCTCAAACTTACCCTCATGGCGAGCCACGGCTCCAGTAAAGGCCCCGCGTTCATGGCCAAAAAACTCGCTCTCCAAGAGACCTTCGGCCATAGCCCCACAATTAATGGCCAAGAATCGGCTATCCTTTCGAGGGCTATTATAGTGGATCGCGCGGGCTACCAGCTCCTTGCCTGTCCCGGTCTCGCCTAGAATCAGTACCGTGGTGTCAAGTTGTGCAAGCGTGCGCAGCAGTGAAAAGAGTTCCTGCATCTTCGGACTCTTTCCGATTAAAAGGCCAAAACGGTGTTCCGCCTGAATAGCCTGACGCAGGTGAAGGTTCTCGGCCTGAAGGCCACGGTTCTCTGCCGTGTATTGCAGGAGTCTGATCTGGCTCTCTTTCAGGGAGTTGAGATGATTCAGCAGGTTTCTGGCGCGGTTTAATGAGGGATGGGCATCAGGCTCCCTCACCTCCAGGGCTGGCCTCTCCTTCCACACCAAACGGTAGCGGGTGTATGGCGCATTGAAGATGCGCCCCTCCGGCAAGGACCAGCGGATCCCGTCTGACTCTAGAACCCCTCCTCTCGTGATTCTGTAGGCCTTCTTGGAATCATCTTTCGATTGATTCCGGACGCGAGGGCGGCTATCCGTCTCGGTGTTCAGGACACAGACGCGGTTTTGCAGCGGCGGGACAATCGGCCCGGATCCGAATCCTGTCTCCTGAAGGTCTAGTAGCTCCTCAGTTCCCAAATAGACCGCCTCAGCTTCAATGATTTTCTTGCCCGAACGATCTTCACGGATCAAAATAGCCTGGGGCCGGGCCTCCACCTGATAGCCACTAAACTCCTTGACGATGTCTTCCAGCCGCAATTGGGAAAGCTCTTCTTCGCAGCGGCAGGACTCCACAAAATCGAATAGCCGTGGGAACCCTTCCAGGTGTCCCTGGACGAACTGGCTATTGGCAATGACGGGCTGGACAAATTCCTCAAAGCGAGAGAGGACTACCGCCTCATCACCCTGAGAGGATTGGGGAATACAGGCCTGCAACTTGAGATAATTGGTATAAATGCTGGCCCAGTAATCTGAAAAGCCCAGGGTCATACGAACATCCTGAAGCATTTCCGTAACCATCTCGAAGATAGAAGGCAGGTGCCGTCTGGAGGGATCGAAATAATCCAGGGTGGCGAGATAGGCCAGGTCCTTTCGTCGGGTAAGGTTCTCACCAACCCGTATTAATTCCTTGAGGAAGATATGGGGAAACCAGCGGTTGCAGTCCCGCAAGAAAGCTTTGGCGTCATGGGGGAGATGAAATCCGCGATCGGTATTAATGATCCGGGTGTAATCGATCTGTCTTTCGATTGAAGGATAATGTCTCTCAAGATAGTCGATCAGGATATTACTGAGAAAGCCCGTCACCCATGGAGTTTCCAGTCGCATGGTCCTTATTCACTCTTCACAAAATACCATTCACTGAATGACGGAGCTGCTCGATACCTTCTTTACAGAATCCGAGCGCAAGCCACTGACAATCCCCACAGATCCCGTCCAACATCTCACCTTGCATCCGCGATCCGATCCGGGTGAGCAGCTCTGCCCATGTGACCTCTTGGCCCACTTTTAATCCCAGCAGTTTCAGGACCTGCCGGTCCTGGGACACAATGTGCTGCTCAAAATCCGGTCCCCGAAGCGTACAGCCTCCCTTCAAATTCGGACAGGCCCGACAAAATTGGTCCGGAGTGTCCGTCACCTGAACTGGCGTCTGGGGCTCCGAATGGAGGCGTGAATGAATCGCCGCCATATTGTCAACGAAGTCAGGGCTGTATCCCTCTCCCCGGAATCCCTGAAGACAGAGTAGTGTATGTCCGCGGATAATGACCGGATCGACCTGCTTTCCTGAAGTCTGTGTGGTTACAGGGGTTTCATTGCTTTTCATAGGATAGCCTAGTATAATGAGCCCATCTGCGTTTGTCAAACGATCCGATAGCGAGCGTCTGGCTTGGCCAGTCCGCCTGAGGCGGAGAGCGTGGGGTGTGGGGGGCACCTGCCTGCCGGCAGGCAGGTCGGAGTATCCGCCTCAGGCGGACCGCACGGGCCCCTACATAAGATATGAATGCCCGTCAGAAGCAAATCAAGTTCATCCAGGCGGAT
>DATECO010000240.1:0-2036 GCA_035286865.1 Nitrospiria bacterium
TCCATGGCCAGGAGCCTATACCTTTTATAAGGAGCAGCGCTGGAAGATCTTAAAAGCCCGAGTCGTGGAAGAGGAACGGTCCGCCTTAGGCGGATTGGGGCGACCGGGGCAGGTTGTGAAGGTCGAAAAGCAAGGGGCACAGGTTTCGACCGGTCGTGGAATCCTGGCCCTGGAGGAGCTTCAGCCTGCGGGTGGCCGTCGCATGATATTCCAGGAATATCTTGCCGGACATCCTGTGGAGGAAGGCATCATTCTCCAGTGAGCTTCTAGATCAAATGCACCCACCAGCTACGCTTTTGACAACGGATGAAGGAAGAGGGTTGATGCTGCAAGACGCGCGTAAGACGGCCTTGGAGGTGCTGATCCAGATCGAACGGGGAGGGCACATGGCAGACCCAATCCTGGAAAAGGCCTATGGGAAGGGAGGGTTGACTGTCCGGGATCGCGGGCTGGTCACCGAGCTGGTCTATGGGGTGCTTCGGCATCGCAACCAGTTGGACTGGGTGCTCGGCCAGTTCTGCCAGAAACCCGTTGAACGGTTATCGCCCACCCTGAGAAATATCCTGCGGGTGGGGGCATACCAATTGCTCTTTCTTAATAGAATTCCTGCACGGGCGGTGGTGGATGAGGCGGTTGGCCTCACCCAGAGGAAGGGGGCAAAGGGACTTAGCGGCTTTGTGAATGCCGTCTTGCGTTCACTGGACCGGGAAAAGTCAATAATTTCTTACCCAGACCCTGCGAGCGATCTGGTCCAGCACCTTTCTATCCGTTATTCTCACCCCGAGTGGATGATCAGACGATGGCTTAAACGCTATGGCCCTGAACGGACCCAGGCTATCTGTCAGGCCAATAATGAGGTTCCCCCGGTGACCCTGAGGACCAATACCCTTGTCACCACACGCGATGAACTTTGGGCAGAGCTGCGAAATCGAGAGGTGGAGACCGAGCCCTGCACACTCTCCCCGCTGGGATTAAAAACGAGGGGGGGAGCGGTGATGGAAACGGTCTCCTATCGCAAGGGGTGGTTTTATGTCCAGGATGAGGCGGCCCAACTGGTGGTCCTTGCGTTGGGCCCCAGACGCGGCGAGATCATCCTGGATGCCTGTGCTGCACCAGGAGGAAAGACCACCCATATCGCCCAGGTCATGGCCAATCAGGGAAGGATTATCGCCCTGGATGTTAAAGCGCAACGATTGAGATTGATCCGGCAAAACTGTGAGCGACTGGGGGTCACGAATGTGGAATGCTTCACGGGGGATGCCAGGGATCTACGAAAACTTACAGACCAGCAATTTGACCGGATCCTCGTAGATGCACCGTGCTCTGGGCTGGGTGTGCTCCGGAGAAACCCGGAAGGCAAATGGTACAAAACCGAGGAACTCATCCCCCGCTATGCGCGACTCCAGTCTGAGATTCTGGAAGGAGTATCGCCTCAGCTAAGAGAGGGCGGTATCCTCCTGTATAGTACCTGCTCCACCGAGCCGGAGGAGAACGAGCAGGTGGTGAGGGGATTTCTCAAGGCCCACCCGGAATATCATATCCAGGACTTGAGGGATTATCTTGCCCCTTCCGCATCCTCCATGATCACCCCTGAAGGGTTTATTTTTACGCTATTCAATAAAGAGTCCATGGATGGTTTTTTTGCGGCCAGGCTGACCAAATCGAAGTAGATACCCGCGGGCTCTGCCCGTGGGTATCTACCCAGCAAGCGGGAGCGAGCGACCTGCCTGCCGGCAGGCAGGCGTGAGCCCCTATAAATAGATCAGGAGTGACTATGAGTGCATCCAAAAAGAAGATCGCGCCTTCTATACTTTCGGCTGATTTTGCCTGCCTGGCGGAGGAGATCAAGGCCGTGGAGCAGGCCGGGGCGGATATCCTCCATATCGATGTCATGGACGGACACTTTGTCCCCAACTTCACAATCGGTCCTCCTATCGTCGCCGCCATTAAAAAAGTGACCCGCCTGCCCCTGGATGTCCACCTCATGATGACCAACCCTGACGACTTTATCCCGGAATTTATCGAAGCCGGGAGCA
>DATECO010000241.1:0-2760 GCA_035286865.1 Nitrospiria bacterium
CCGAAATGACCGATCCCCTACGACATCTAGCAGAGCAGGGCAGCACAAAAAAAGGGAAGGGTGCCAAGCGCAATAAGAGCTAGCCGAGCCGGCTCGCGGCAACAAGATGATGAGGCTTCCAGTCTAATACCCGTAGCCTCGCCGCGGCGAAGGCGTGGCCTTCGGTGCCTCAGCAGCGCCCTTCACAGTTACCTTTATGGTAGCCTCAGGACCGATCTCCTGGTGGCCGCTTGTCGCCACAACTAGCCGGATCGTGTGGGAGCCACTGGATAGTCCCTTAAGTTCTGCCGAGGTCCCGGACTGCGGGCCTTGTTTGCTCCCATCCAGGGACAGATGGACGTGATCAGCATTTCCTGCCTTTTTAAACTCCCACTTCAAATTTATGTTGTTGGGCACGGCCTCCCCCTCTTTTGGCGCGAGGATCTTAAGACTGGCCTGCTGGCCCAAAGCCATAGGGACGGCGACGGCGAGAAGTAGGCTGACGCATACACCCGTCAACATAATTCTCTTTCCCATATGCTTTACCTCCTTAGTTCATCCTCATTGATCTTGTAGAAAGCCACGTCAAGGCTATTCATCCTCAGCGGTCGGAGGCCGAGAATGTGAAATCAAGCCTTGTTTTACCATTGGCGACGACCTTCACCTGGGCCTGCTTTTTCCCAAGCTTCTCGTGCCAGGCCAAGATCTTGTAAGTCCCCGGAGGGATATCGGCGATCGTGAAGTTCCCATCCTCTCCGGTAACGGCAAAGTAGGGATGGTCCTGAACCACGATCCAACCGTTCATCCAGTCGTGAACATCGCACATGACTTGGATGATCCCGGCCTGCTTTAAAGACTTCTTAACCTTTTGGCCCTGCGTCGGTAGGCCTGGGTTGAACACGGTCCGCCCGCCTTGGAAGCCGTGAGTGTTGTGCAGGACCGGATCCTGATTGATGATTTCTAACTGAGCGCCCGTTCGAACCACCTGCACATGGGGGATGAATTGGCCACGTTGATTGACCAACGAGGCATTGATGTTCGCCCATCTCTTCCCGTCCTTGATCCCATCGAGGCTGATCACCACATTTTTGATTTTGCCCTCTTTCGAGATAAGGAGTCGTTCGTCCGGGATCGTCTTCCCGAAGATTTCGACATCTTTGGTGGGCCAGATGACATAGGGTTCAGGGATAGGACCTTTATAGGTGATCGTGCCCGAGATCGTGCCGCCACTGCTGACCTGAACTTCTTTGTATTTAGGGCTGCCACCCGTCTGAGCGGCAGCCCAATTGCCCAGGGCAAAGAGAAGAAGCCAGATCGCAAGAACTAGACCGATCGTTACGAGGTTTCTCGCAGGCGGAGAATCCAGGCTATTTCCTATCAAGAACATAGATAGATCCCGTCATCGGACCTTCCTTATGGGAGCCGACATGGTTCGTGCATTTCAATTCGAAGACCCCGGCCTTGTTGGCCACAAAACGGATGCTCTTCTCTTCCCCTCGCATGATGATCGTCTCCGGCACCTTGAATTCGGGTATTGTGACGATATGCTTGTCGCCCTTAAGGGCGTGGATCTTCAGGACGACCGTATCCCCCCTGTTGACCACGATAAAGGCCGGGTCAAAGGTGTAACGTTCAATTTGTTTGACCGGCCCCCGGTCTCGGTCCACTACCGGAGCCTCCCCGGGCTTGGCATTCCAAGACCACTCGCCCGTCACGATGAGGAACTCTCGCGTTTCGCCCCACACGTTTACCGCGACGGGAAGAACTATGAATAGCGCTATAACTGCTATGGCGATTCTCGTTACCATTTTGCACCTCCTATTTTTTTAACAGATCTTGGGGCAATTGAATGCCGTTTGTAGCTGTGAAACCATAAACAGATCCTGTCAGATTTCCTTCTTGCTCGCTGCCATCAGCCTTTGACAAAAGGCGATCCAACCCTACAGGCCCAGCGTGCCTTAGCCTGCTCCATCAACTCCATCGTCACCTCCTTTGAGTCTTTCGATCGCGCAAAGGCCTCGACAGCCTTAACTACCGTCCCTCGAACGAAAGACGGGATATTATTTAGCCTGGCCCTCGCCCCCTCCTCCCAGATGAGCTTAAATTCGACTTCCAGCCCAAAGGCCTGTTCCTCAGGCAACGTGATGATCTGCCCTCCATACTGGCCGGGCTCGTAGCCACAGGCAGGGTCCTCGGCCAGGTAGTCGCCATAAGTTGCATAGGCCCGGCACCGGCAGCCGCCACAGATATTGGAGAACTCACATATCCCGCAGCGGCCCTTGAGCTTGGCATTCCGGAGGTCGTTGAAGACCATGGCATCCTGCCAGATGGCAGAGAAGCTCCGCTGCCGAAGATTTCCTACTGCCACCGGCATGTAGGGACAGGGAGTGACATCCCCACTGGGCGTAATCCGGCAGTAGTATTTACCTGCTGGACAGCTTCCTTGGGCGTAGTCCCTCAGGAGGGGAGATTGGGGGTCCAAGCCATAGATGATTCGGCGAAAGTGTGGGGCACATCTGGTCCGGATAAGCAGTCCCTCCGCTCCATCCTTTGGGATTTTCCAGGGCTCTTCTCGCTGGTGAGGGACCGAGGCCGGATTAGTAGCTGGGCGGCGGCCACCCCTGACTCCCTGGACACGGGCAAGATAGGTGAGGATGAGTTCGTACATCTCCGGGGTAATGTCGGTAAGATTTTGTCCACGGCCAGTCTTGACCAGAAAGAAGAAGAGTAAAACCTTGGCCTGAAGCGATCTGGCCAGCTCAATCATGGCTGGGATCTCCT
>DATECO010000242.1:0-3545 GCA_035286865.1 Nitrospiria bacterium
GCCTTGTTTGGGTGTATCACCCCTTTGGAAGCCGCCTTATCCAGGGCCGAGATGGCTTGGTCCACTGCTTGCTGCACCACCTTGGGATCCTGGAGTTCAAAGGCTGCTCTAGCTTTCTTGAGATGGGTCCTGAGCCGAGACAGGACGGCCTGGTTTCTTACCCTGCGGACCTCGGACTGTCGCTGTCGCTTGATGGGAGATGCGTGAACGGGCATATTTACAAACTCCTCTCTTTTTAGATAATTTTGTACCATAAACCCGCAATGGGGTCAAGCCAAAATGGACGCCCATCAATGGGTAATAAACTTGGACTGACGAAATTTCGCGAGTGCAAGGTGGAACGAAGCCTCGCACCCCAGGTCACTTGCTCGGACGTGAGGAGACAAAAACAGAAGTGGTAACCCAGCAGATGCCCCTGATCGATGGATCAGAACATAGATCCGATACGACCTTCACAACGAGTGAAGAAGCTCGGGTGGCCCGGGCTGCAGGGACGATCGGCCTGGCCACCCTTGTCAGCCGGATCCTGGGGTTTATTCGTGACATGGTGGTGGCCGCCATCTTCGGGGCCACGCTGGCCGCCGATGCCTTCTACGTCGCCTATCGCATCCCCAGCATGCTCCGAGAACTCTTTGCCGAGGGCTCCATGTCCGCAGGCTTTGTCCCTGTCTTTACTGAATACCTGACGAAGCGTTCCAAAGGGGAGGCCAGACGACTCGCCCACGCCGCCTTTACAATGGTCCTCCTGGGTCTCACGATCATCAGCCTTCTGGGGATCCTGCTGGCGCCCTGGCTGGTCAAGCTGATCGCCCCAGGTTTTGGCGATGATCCCTATAAATCTGAATTGACTACCTATCTCACCCGCTTGATGTTTCCCTACCTCCTCTTTATCGGGCTTGCGGCACTGGCGATGGGCATGCTCAACTCTCTCCGGTCTTTTGGAGCCCCAGCCATCTCTCCGGCGATTTTTAACCTTAGTATAATCGGGACGGTCCTGTTTATCTCACCAGTTCTCACAGAGCCTATTATCGGGGTGGCCTTCGGTGTGCTGATCGGGGGGTTGGCTCAGTGGCTCATCCAGGTGCCGGCACTTCACCGACACTCCATGGCCTTTAGGATCTGCTGGGAGCCTTCCCATGAGGGGATCAGGCGTATGGCAATCCTCCTGTTTCCGATCCTGTTGGGACTGTCCGTCTCCCAGATCAATATTTTTTTTAATACCCTGTTCGCCTCTTTTCTCCCGGAAGGGAGTGTCACCTACCTTTATTACGGGATGCGATTAATCCACTTTCCGCTGGGGATTTTCGGGATCGCCCTGGCGACGGCCATCCTGCCCAGCATGGCGGTACAGGCGGTTAACAATGCCCATCAAGAATTAAAGGAGACCCTCTCCTTCGGCCTACGCCTAGTCTTTTTTATTACCTTTCCTGCCCTCGTGGGCCTTATCCTGCTCCGTATTCCGATTGTCCACCTCTTGTTTCAGCATGGGGAGTTCACCTACCAGGCCACCCTAGGGACCGCGGCCGCAGTCATGGGATACGCTGTCGGACTATGGGCCTTTGGGGGGGTGAGAATTGTGGTCTCCTCCTTTTATGCCCTCCAGGACACCAAAACACCCGTCAGGGTGGCCATCCTGGCCGTGGTGGCTAATATCATTCTCTCGTTGATCCTGATGCCTTCCCTTAAGCATGCAGGTCTGGCCCTGGCGGCATCCCTGGCCTCAATTCTCAATTTTGGATTATTGATCTGGCATCTCCAGAAAAGGCTGGGACAGTTCGACTGGCAGCGCATCCTAAGGTCCCATGGACGGGTGCTCATCGCCTCGGCAGCCTTGGGTTTAATCAGCTGGTGGGTGGCCAACCAGGGGATCTGGATCATGCAAGGGCACTGGATCCACAAGACCCTCCTACTGGGCGGTGGAATTCTGGGAAGTGTAGCAGCATACCTGATGATCCATCTAGTGATGAAGAGCGAGGAGATTTTTTTCCTTTGGAGGACCGTGAAGGGCAGAATCGATATAGATTGATAATCGGTCTTCGTTACACGTTAGATGGGGAATGATACACACATAGCGAGTAGCCATGAATAAGCAACTGTGAAGGTAAATCACACATCGGTCTTCAAGACTCCCCTGGGCTGGATTGGTTTCTCCATGACGCCCCGTGGAGTCAGGCAGGTCATCTCTCCCCAGAAACGGCGCGGCAGGGTCGAAGATCTCGTAGGTATCCGTGATCCTCTCAGTTCACCCTATTCTGGCGCAGCCGTGAAGGTGATCGAGCGCCACCGGCTTCAGGCCATTACACAGTTGATGGAATACTGTGAGGGGCGCCGGAGGATTTTTGACCTCCCACTGGATTTTCACCAGGGGAGCAATTTCCAGCGACGGGTTTGGCGAGAGACCATGAAGATCCCTTATGGCGAGACCAGCACCTATCTCAAGATCGCCCTCCGCCTGGGAGATCGCTCACTTTCCAGGGCAGTTGGAATGGCCCTGGGGGCCAACCCGCTCCCCTTGATTATTCCCTGTCACCGGGTGATCGGCAGTGACGGATCCCTGGGGGGATACTCTGGGGGGATTACCGTCAAACGTAATCTATTAAGGCTTGAAGGTTCGCTATGAAGGCCGTCATCCAGAGGGTATCGTCTGCCGAGGTCACGGTGCGGGGAGAGCAGGTGGGCAGCATCCGGCACGGCCTGCTTGTCCTTCTCGGCGTCCTCAAGGGAGATGACGAGGCGGATGTCCGTATCCTCTGCGATAAAATTCCACGGCTGCGGATTTTTGAAGATGAGCAGGGGAAAATGAATCGATCCCTGATTGAGGTAAAAGGTGAATTGCTCGTGGTGTCGCAGTTTACCCTTGCAGCCGATCTTAAAAAGGGCCTTCGACCCGGCTTTGATCCGGCGGCCGATCCACAAACGGCAGAGGCCCTCTATCAGAAATTTGCGGCCGATCTGCGGCACGCAGGATTGGAGGTGCAGACCGGGATTTTCGGCGCAATGATGCAGGTCACTCTGACCAACGATGGCCCCGTCACCTTTATCTTGGATACCAGAACGGGCTGATTACTGGACCGAGACCCCAAAACCGCTGTCCGGACCAAGAGGTGTACCCTCCGCACCCGTTATGGTCTGACTGGCAGTGGACACATTTAAATCAATCACGCTAGGCCAACTGATTCTGGCTCTACCCGAGAATGTATACACTCTTCCCACATCCGTTTGTGTTCCCAAAATACCGGTATCATGAAGGTAAGCGCCAATAACAATATCACTAAAATTATCACTGTTGATTATCCCCGCCCCTGACAATGCGAATCCAAACTGACCCGAGAGAGGAATAAAATTTGGAGAAACGCCCGGGGATGCCTCTCCAAGAAAAGTGACATCCGGTAAGGTTACGATCCGCATGACACGGAAAGGATTCCCCCCAAAATAGAGATAGGCCCTGCCTGCGTCTTCAACCGTGGTGCCTCCTCCCGTTCGGTCGGATAAAAAGGCTCCTACAAGAAGGTCGGAAAATCCATCCCCATCGACATCCCCAGCCG
>DATECO010000243.1:0-3750 GCA_035286865.1 Nitrospiria bacterium
TTAAGAAGGTTCCCACCTTGCGGGGGAAAACGGTGGTGAACCTTTTCTTTGAGCCCAGTACGCGTACCCGAACGTCCTTTGAGCTGGCCGCCAAACGCCTTTCGGCGGATGTGGTAAATTTCTCTGTCTCAACCAGTAGCGTGGTGAAGGGAGAGAGCCTCCTGGATACGGCAAAGAACCTGCAGGCGATGCAGGCTGATTTCATTGTCATCCGCCACTGGGCTTCTGGTGCGGCCTCTCTTCTGGCCCGGGTATTGTCAAGTTCGGTCATCAATGCGGGAGATGGGGCTCACGAGCATCCCACACAGGCCTTATTGGATCTGTATACATTGCGTGAACGAAAGGGCAACCTCCAGGGGATGAAGGTGGCAATCGTGGGAGACATCGCTCACAGCCGGGTGGCCCGTTCTGATCTCTACGGATTAAAGAAAATGGGGGCAGAGGTGAGGGTGGTAGGACCCGCTACGATGATCCCGGCAGAGATCGAGGGTCTGGGCGCCACGGTCTATTACCACCTGGATGAGGCGCTATCGGGCGTCGATGCCATCATCATGCTGAGGCTACAACTGGAGCGTCAGGGAAAAGCCCTCTTTCCAACCCTCCGGGAGTATTCCAGGCTCTATTGTCTAACTCTCGAACGGCTCCATCTAGCCAATCGGGATGTCCTGGTGATGCACCCTGGACCGATTAACCGTGGGGTAGAGATTGCACCGGAGGTGGCGGATGGACTTTCTTCCCTTATCTTGGATCAGGTCACCAACGGGATTGCAGTCCGGATGGCCTTGCTGTTTCTCTTATCGGGAGGAAAGGTCTAGATGCGATTATTGATTGCCAACGGGCGATTGGTGGACCCGGCCAATAAGCTCAATAACTTGCTGGACGTTCTCATTATGGATGGGAAGATTGCCAAGGTAGGGCCGGAACTCTCCAAAGCGAGTACGGGTTCGAAGGCTCTTGAGGTGATCGATGCCTCTGGAAAACTGGTGGTTCCCGGCTTCATTGATCTTCATACCCACCTACGAGAACCAGGCTATGAATATAAGGAAACGATCAAGACAGGGACTGCTGCGGCTTCGGCGGGCGGCTTCACCACGATCTGTGCCATGCCAAACACCAACCCGGTGAATGATAATCAGTCTGTGACGGAGTTTATCCTGGACAAAGCCCGAAGAGAAGGGGTCGTCAATGTGCGCCCCATTGGGGCGATCACCAAAGGATCTAAGGGGCTGGAACTTGCCGAGATTGCTGAACTCCGGGAGGCCGGTTGTGTGGCGATCTCAGATGATGGACATCCCGTGATGAGCGCCGAGGTGATGCGCCGGGCGATGGAATATGCCAAGGCCTTTGGCCTCCCTGTCATCGACCACTGTGAGGATCTGACGCTCGCCGAGGGAGGGATGGTCCACGAGGGCAGGATTTCGACAGAACTTGGGCTGGGCGGTATCCCAGCAGCCGCCGAGGAGGTTATGGTGGCCCGCGATCTCATCCTGGCTGAGCAGACGGGGGCCCATTTACACCTCGCCCATATCAGTACGGCTGGAGCGGTCCGGATGATCCGAGAGGCCAAGACCAGGGGTGTGAGAGTAACAGCTGAGGCCTGTCCACACCATTTTACCTTGACCCATGAAGCGGTCATTGATTTTGATACGAATAAAAAGATGAACCCACCCCTACGGACGAAAGCAGATGTGGAAGCGGTGATAGAAGGCCTGCGGGATGACACCCTGGATGCAATCGCCACGGATCATGCCCCTCATGCCCCAGAAGATAAGCTTCAGGAATTCGAGACGGCGCCGTTTGGGGTGATTGGACTGGAGACAGCCTGGCCTTTGGCCTACGGATTGGTGCTCTCGGGGATGTTGACTCTAGAACAAGCCGTGGCCAAGTTGACAGTCCAGCCGGCACAAATTATCAGTATCGATCGAGGAACACTCTCGGAAGGTGCTGTTGCTGATGTGACGATCATAGATCCGGACGTAACCTGGACAGTGGATCCGAGTGAATTTCTCTCAAAGTCCAGAAACACCCCCTTCGGTGGCTGGAAGATGAGGGGCCGAGTGATCAAAACCCTTGTAAGCGGACGGGTGGTCTGGTCAGCGAGCTCAGGCCGATGATCTATTTGGCCTATCTCTGCAACTGGTTGGAGCTGCTTGGCCTGGCGATCTTGATTGGGGGAATGATCACCCTGGGCGTAGTGGTGGCCCCAACCGTGTTCACCTTGCTCCCTTCGATGGGTGCAGGGGGAGAGGTGATGTCCACTGTGTTTTTGAGGTTTAATTCGATTGTGGCCTATATCTGCCTGGGATTGATTTTGGTGGGATTTTTGGGTAAGACCATTCTGGAAGGGGGGGCCAAGAGAAGACGATTCCTTGAAGGAATTTTCCTTATGGTCATTCTAGGGGTAGGGATCTACCTTGGAAGTTTTCTCACACCCCAGATGGATCAACTGAGACAGATGAAAAACCAGGACCCCAATAATCAAAAAGCCGTGGTGGAGTTCAATACCGATCACAAACTTTCTGAATGGCTTTATAGTGTGAATCTCCTGCTGGGGCTTGTGGTCTTGTATTTTAATGCCATGGACATGGCCAAGAGGCAGAAATAAAAACATGACGATAAAGAAAGCGATACTTGCACTGACAGATGGAACGGTCTTTGAGGGCCGATCCTTCGGTGCAGAGGGTGAGGCCACCGGTGAGGTGGTTTTCAACACGAGTATCACGGGATACCAGGAAATTCTTACGGACCCTTCTTACAAAGGTCAAATTGTGACCATGACCTATCCACATATCGGAAATCATGGGGCGAATGGGGAGGATATGGAGTCTCCCAACCCATACGCGGAGGCATTGGTCGTCAAGGAGTTTTGCCGTCATCCGAGCAACTGGCGATCTTCAATGAATCTCGAAGAGTTTCTCTTACAGCATGGGATCGTGGGTATCGAAGGCATAGATACGCGTGCCCTGACCAAGCATATTCGTGATTCAGGGGAACAGGTAGGGATCCTCTCGACCATTGATCTTCAGCCTAAGAGTCTTGTTGAAAGGGCAGGTGGCACACCGGGGCTGGTTGGCCGTGATCTGGTTAAGGAGGTGACCAGTTCCAAACTTTACCAGTGGGGGCAGGGGAGTTGGCAATGGGGGGTAGGTTATAAGAGTGCTCAAGGCTCAAAGTTCAGCGTGGTCGTTTATGATTTTGGGGTCAAACAGAATATCCTACGAATGCTGGTGGATTCGGGTTGTGATGTCACAGTCGTCCCTTCCATCTTCACCGCCGAAGAGGTCATGGCCATGCATCCGGATGGCGTGGTGCTCTCCAACGGCCCGGGGGACCCGGCTGCGCTAAGCGATGTGATTGAGAATACGCGCAAGCTGATCGGGAAAATACCCATCTTCGGGATCTGTCTGGGCCATCAGCTCTTAGGGCTTGCCCTTGGGGGCTCTACCTACAAGCTGAAGTTTGGACATCACGGGGGAAACCACCCCGTCATGGACCTTTCTACGGGTGAGGTCAAAATTACGACCCAGAATCACGGTTTTTCGGTGGAGTTTAAGGACTTTCCAAGTTCCGAGTTCCGGGTTTTAAATAAAAATCATACCACCAATCCGCATCCCAAAACCCCTTTTGGAGCGGTAGAGATCACCCACGTCAGTCTTAACGACCAGACTGTGGAAGGGATGCGGTGCCTGGAGGTGCCGGCCTTCTCAGTCCAATACCACCCCGAAGCCTCTCCTGGACCCCATGATGCCC
>DATECO010000244.1:0-3383 GCA_035286865.1 Nitrospiria bacterium
AATCCCGCATACAATGGATCTTGAGGCTTGCCTCCAGCATGTCGTTGACCAAGGAGTTCAAAGGTGCCGTATCTGAGTGGATCGGCCTCTCATATTCCAGTTCCTCACGGGCCAGCATGATCGCCACACCGTGGGCTGCGATCCCTCCATTAATGAGCACCAGGTCTCCAGCCCGTGCACGATCGGAAGAAATCTCCACCGGACGCTCGATGATCCCGATCCCTGAAGTATTTATGAAGATCTTATCGCATTTCCCTCGGTTCACCACCTTGGTATCTCCTGTCACATTGATCACACCTGCCTGATCACAGGCTCGTTTCATGGAGAGCACAATACGATAGAGGTCTCCCATCGGAAACCCTTCCTCCAGGATAAAGGCGGTGCTCAGGAGTAGTGGCCTCGCGCCACTGACCGCCAGGTCATTGACCGTCCCATTCACTGCGAGCTCCCCGATGTCACCCCCGGGGAAAAAGATGGGGTCGACCACAAAGGAGTCTGTCGTGATGGCCAGACGGGCCCCGTTCGCTTCAAAAATAGCCGAATCATTCAGGGATTTAAGGTCCAAGGGGAGGAGTAGAGGCTGAAATATCTTTTCGATGAGGTCGCGCATCAGCTTGCCCCCACTCCCATGACCCAGGAGGACGTGGCTATGCTGTGTCATGGGGAGGGGGCACTCAAGAATTTCATCCTTTAATGTCATTTTCATTCACCTTTACTTCGAATCGCAGATGAGAAGTAACTTTCGATTCTCAGTGCCCTGTAAATTCCGGTTTCCTTTTTGCAAAGAATGCCTCTAGCCCTTCACCAAAATCCCCTCCCTGAGCGATCTGAACCAGGTTCCTGAGTTCTTTGTCCAGGTGGAGATCCAGCCGATCCATCCCTGTGGCCTCGTTGATCAGCCTTTTGGCGATCGCAAAGGCCTGGGTGGGCCCAGTGGCCAGCCTCTCTGCGAGGCTCAATACTGCCATATCGAATGTTTCAGGAGCGAACACCCTGTTGATCAGGCCAGCCTCCAGGGCCTCTCGGGCACTGAGCCTGGGGTTCAGAAATACCAGTTCGAAGGCCTTGCGCAAGCCGACGAGCCTCGGAAGAAAGAAGGTAGAGCTCTCAGCACCGGTCAGGCCGGTCTTAGGATAAGCCCATTCAAAGCTGGCCTCCTCAGAGGCAAAGACCAGGTCACAGCTCATGGCAATCCCAAAGCCTCCAGCCGCCGCGATTCCCTTCACGGCCGCGATGAAGGGCTTGGGTGCCCGCCTGATTTCCGAGATGGTGCTATGGATATATTCGAGGATCTCCTTGAAGCTCGCACCGTAGTTCGCCTCCACCGGGCGCCCCTCGGGCTGAAGGTAAGAAAAGTCTTTCTCGTTTCCCTTCTGCTGGATATATTTGAGGTCAGCGCCGCTACAAAAGACCCTCTCCTCTCCTGCCAGGATCACACACCTCACCCCCTCGTCCCTGGCGTACTGGAGGGCTGCCTTGCGCAGGTCCTTTGCCATCTGGACATCCAAGGCATTGAAACGTTCCGGTCGGGCCATGGTGATAATCCCCACCGACCCCTTCTTCTCCATCCGGATGCTCTCCATATCCACAATGGGTCGGGCCTCTTTCATGAAGCATCACCTCCTACTTGCCGGGTAAATGGCCTATAAGATGCCCCTACCTCAGGGTGCCTCACTCTTCCATCCATCAACACCCGCCCCTCGCTGATAGAAACCCTCCCCCGGCCCATCAGCTCCAAAGCCGTATCCATCAGAGGTCCCCAGCACTCACGCATCATCCATTCCCTGTGGGCATAGGCATAGGCCTTCAGGATATCGAGGGCTCCCCACCCTCGAGCCTGCTTTACCAATTCTATATGAACCGGATAGGGAACCGATCGAACCAAGATCGGTCCGGCGTCCAACTCCTCGGTCGCGGTGTGGACAGTAGAACAGGTGGAGGTCTCACCTGCCAGGATTGCATCCCGAGTCGCGTGAAGACCTCGATATCTCGGTTTTCCATCACCGTTCATGAGGGTGAGGTCACTGTCGTGAATATTGAGGATCCGCGAAGGGAAAGCCTCCAAGACCACAGGGCTGAGGATATAGATATAACCGTAGAGGGCCAGGGATGAGGGATGAAATTCGGTGATGAGCTCGAGGCTCTTTCGGTCGAATTCGGGCCGAAGGTTTAGATCGCTGACCCTTGCCCCCTGCCGACGGTAGAAGTCATGAATATCATGGCATCGCCACGGGATTCCCCACTCCTCCAGGATAGGGATGGCCTGGCTATCCGGCGTGGTTGTGAGCGCCCCGACGATTTCATAGGATTTTGGCGCACCACAGCTCCTTTGGAGCAAAGAGTCCAACCCAATACCCCTCCCTGCCAGGAAGAGAACAACCCTGAGCTTACCCTTTTTGGCTTCCTCCCACCCTGTCATGGAAATCCTCCCGCTTCTCGAACCGTTCGTGGGGTGACTCTTTCACGATGACATGCCCCCCATACTCATACCAGATCTTGCAGGTCCCTTCACTGCTCACCATGCAGGCCCCAACCGGGCTCTGTGGCGTGCAGTCCTTGCCGAAGAGGCGACAATCCTTGGGACCGGCTATCCCGGCCATAATATTTCCGCAGATACACTCCTGGGCCAGGCCGGGAGGAGCCTCTTCCCAAAGTCCAGAGAGATCAATCTCAAAGCGCTCCCTGGCATCTACCCAGGCGTACTTGGGCCTGATCCTGAGATTGCCATTAGGGACATGGGCAATCCCTCGCCAGTTTCCCCCCTCCGTTTGGAATACCTCCCATAACAGCCTCTGCGCCTGCTGGTTACCCTCCGGAGTGACGCAACGGGGATAGGCGTTGACCACACGGCACTCCCCATCCCGGATCAGTTCAAGGAGCTCGACCAGAGCCGCCAAGATATCGAGCGGCTCAAAGCCGCCAGTGACGACCGGTATCCGGTGCCGCTCCACAAATCGTTCGAAGATCTTCCAGCCCGTGATGGTGGCTGCATGGCCGGCGGCCAGGAAACCCTGTACCCGGGTCTGTGGCATCTCCGCAATGATCTCCATCACCGGGGGAATGTACTTATGAGCCGAGAGCACAGAGAAATTCTTCGGGGGATCTGAGAGGACCACCGCAGCCGTGGGCACTGCGGTTGTCTCAAAGCCGCTCGCAAAGAAGACCATCTCCTTCTCCACGTCGCGTGCCAACTTTAGCGCCTCCCATGGACTGTAAACCACCCGGACATCTGCCCCTTCAGCCTTGATCTGGGCCAGGGATTTAACGCTTCCAGGCACTCTGTACATATCGCCGAAGGTGGCCAGGGTGATTCCCTGTCGCGCCAAGGCGATGGCCTCATCCACCTCCGGCATATCGGTGACACAGACCGGACAGCCCGGACC
>DATECO010000245.1:0-7725 GCA_035286865.1 Nitrospiria bacterium
GGGCTTTTTCCTCTTGGGGTGCACTGGAGCGGGCCAGGGAGATCGGGGTAGCCGGCCTGGTGGTTGGGGGCATCGATGATCTGGACCTCAAAAGGCTCCTGGGATATGACCTGGGTGTGGCCGTAACGGGTACCGAGCAGGTCGGATTTACCCTTATTCTCACTGAGGGGTTTGGTCATATCCCCATGGCCGGTAATACCTTTGAATTATTGGCGGCCCACGTCGATAAAAAGGCCTCCATATCGGGGGCGACCCAGATCCGAGCAGGGGTAATGAGGCCAGAGGTGATTATCCCCATCAGGGGGAATCTGACCCATGGCGGCGGACCCCTGCCTCAGGCGGAGGGTGTGTCTGAAGATCGGTCCGCCTCAGGCAAAGAGGGATTGAAGATCGGGGATTCCGTCAGGGTCATCCGTGAGCCCCATTTTGGCAGTATTGGTACGGTCAAGGCCCTCCCTGCCGAGCTGGTGGTGATCCCAACAGAGAGTAGGGTGAGGGCAGTACAGGTGGTGTTACAGAGTGGCCAAACGCTGACCATTCCCCGGGCGAATGTTGAGCGGATTGAATACTAGACAGACATTGGCTATTGCCTTTTTGGTCCTGTGGGTGACGATCCTCTGGGTGCCCAGGTCCGCTGACGCCCTTCCCGCTCCCCTTGACTTTGAGGCTTTTGATACCCCCAACGATGGGGGTGAAAGCCTGACCATTGTCTTCCGGCCGGACCTTTCCGTGCCCGAGCGGCATTATTTCATCTATATGTCTCCCGATCCTGGGGGTGAATTTCGGCAGGTCGCAGAGGTGATCCCCACTGCCCACGCGAAAGCCAACCGCAGGACTCCCTGGTGGGCTGGTCGGTGGTCCGCGGATTTCACGCTCTATCAGATCCGATCTACCGATACCTTGGCCCTTGAGAACGGCAGGTCCTACTTTTTAAAGCTGGTCGTGAAGGAGCAGAAAGAATCTTCTGAGACTGAGATCCACTCGGCAGTGCCGCGGGCCAATCTCTTTAATTTTTCGCTGCTCAATAACTTCCTGCTCATGAGCCTCTTTACAGGGACGGTGTTCCTGTCCATCGCCTATGCCCGCAAGAATCCTAACCTGTTTCTCAGGAGGATTGCAGGGCTGGATGCGGTGGAGGAGGCCGTGGGCCGGGCCACCGAGATGGGGAAGCCCATCCTGTATTTGACCGGCTCAGACGGCATGGACAGCCTCTCCACGATCGCGGCCACCGTGATCCTGGGAGAGGTGGCCAAGAAGGTGGCCCGATACGACACCACGCTCAAAGTCCCCCACCGTGACCCGGTTGTGATGGCCGTCTGCCAGGAGATCGTTAAGGAGGCGTATCTTGCGATGGGGCGGCCCGATGCCTATAAGGAGGACTCAAACTTCTTTATTACGCTCGACCAGTTCAGTTACACCGCCGCGGTGGATGGGATCATGCTCAGGGAGCGACCCGCAGCCATTCTGTACATGGGCTTTTATTATGCCGAATCACTGCTGCTGGCCGAGACAGGGGCCGGTACTGGGGCCATCCAGATCGCGGGTACCGATTCCGATACCCAACTTCCCTTCTTTGTCACGACGTGTGACTATACCCTGATCGGAGAGGAGCTGTACGCCGCCAGCGCCTACCTCTCTCGGGAGCCGGTGTTGGTGGGAACCTTAAGGGGTCAGGACCTTGGCAAGGCCTTTCTTCTGGGGGTCGTGGTGCTGGGGACCTTGCTGGCCACGGCCGGCCAGGTGCTCCAGACGGATGTCTTCTCCTATGTGCTGGACCTGTTCAGGGATTTTAAATGAGTGTTGAGTAATCAGTGTTTAGTGCTGTGTGACTGAACACTGAAAACTGAACACTTTCTGTGGTGAGCCATGCTCTTCTGGAAAAGACAATTTCCATTATTCATTGCCTTTGTGATGGGGGTGGTCTTTATCTTTCAGTACTATATCCCCCACCCGTATTCCGAGGGAATGCTGACCGAGGTCTCGGAGTGGCTACGGATCATCTCGGGCTTTGCCATTATCTTGGGGATTGCCAGCCTGAGTCATCTTCACTATAAGAAGATCCAGCGAAAAGAACCTGGGTGGGGCTATAGCTATGTCGTTTATCTCTCCATGATTATTACCGTTGTGGTCGGGTTATGGTCAGGGGGAAAAGAGGAGGGCAGTGGTCTGGGTTGGATCTATAACTACACCCTGGTTCCCCTTCAGGGGACGATGTTTTCCATTCTCGCCTTTTTTGTGGCCTCCGCGGCCTACCGGGCATTCCGGGCGAAGACCAAAGAGGCCACCGTCCTGCTGATCGCGGGCACGATCGTCATGTTTGGCCGTGTCCCCCTGGGGGAGTATCTAGTGTCCAATATAGGTGGATTGGCCGAGTGGATCCTGAATGTCCCCAACACCGCCGCCCGACGGGCTATTCTGATCGGCATCAGCCTGGGGGTGATTGCCACCTCGCTGAAGATCATCTTCGGGATCGAGCGGGGCTATTTGGGAGGGAAGGAGTGAGGTCATTCGCCGAAAAAATGCTGGCCATAGACCGGAGGTGGATCTTCGGCCTGATTGCCTTAGCCACCCTCCTCCCGCTGCTCTATCCCGTGGGTCTTCCCATCCGGCCTTCTCCTCAGGTAAAAAATGTGTACGAGTATATCGAGGGGCTGCCCGAAGGATCAGTGTTTTTATTATCTATGGATTTTGATCCTGCTTCTAAGCCGGAGCTTTATCCCATGGCCGTATCCATTCTGAGACACGCCTTTAAAAAGAACCTCCGCATGATGGGGATGACCCTATGGGTCACAGGGACCGGCATGGCCGAAAAGGTAATCAGTGATGTGGCCCAGGAAATGGGAAAACAACGCGGGACAGACTATGTCTTTCTGGGATTTACTCCAGGTTCCTCGGCCGTGATTCTCAATATGGGCCAGGACCTGCTAGCCACTTTTCCCAAGGACCATTATGGAATGCCGACGAGCGAACTCCCCGTCCTCAAAGGAGTCAGAAGCCTCAGGGATGTGCAGTATGCCGTGAGCCTGGCGGCGGGCAGCCCTGGGATAGAAACCTGGTATGTCTATGGAAAGGATAAATATAAATTTGAGCTGGGGGGCGGATGCACTGCAGTGGCCGCACCCGGGATCTATCCACTGTTGCAGACCGGCCAGATCAATGGCCTGATCGGGGGATTACGGGGGGCGGCGGAGTATGAGACCCTGCTGGAAAGAAAGGGAAAAGCCACCTCCGGGATGGATGCCCAGTCCGCCACCCATTTTATGATCATCCTGCTCATCTTGGCATGCAATCTCTTCTATTTTGTAACGCGAAGGAAGGATACTCGGAGGCGTTAGGGAGGAATATCGGTGGAGGGTTTTTTAGGGGCCTGGGTGGCGGTCGGTCTGACCTTGTTCATATACAGCTTTCTATACAAGGATAATCCTTTTTTCAAACTGGCGGAGCACCTGTACGTGGGTGTCTCGATGGGGTACACGATTGTAAGAATCTATTACGACACCATGGTGAAGAGCCTTTATCAGCCCATGGTGAGCGAGGGCAAATGGTGGTTAGTCATAGCTGCCCTGCTGGGCCTTCTGATGCTGACCCGGTTCATCCCCAAGATCACTTGGCTGTCCAGGTGGTCCTTTGCCTTTGTGGTGGGGTTTGGATCCGGGGTGGTCATCCCGAGGATCATCTCCTCCTATATCCTCCAACAGGTTCAGGGGACCCTGCTTCCGCTGGCCTCGGTAGGGGAGGGAGGTTTTCGTTTCGGGCTGGCCCAGCTCAATACCGTCTTGATCCTGGTCGGGGTGGTGACCGTCCTCTTCTACTTCTTTTTCTCGATAGAACATCGCGGTGCGATTCGGGGGGCGGCGCGGGTCGGGATCTACTTCCTGATGATCTCCTTCGGTGCGGGCTTTGGCTACACCGTCATGGCCAGGATGTCCTTATTGATCGGGCGCATTGATGACCTCCTCCTCTACTCCTCATCAGACTACGGATACGCCACCATCGTCCTATCCATCTTGATCATCTTGGGTCTTCTCTACTGGGAACGGTCCTCGAGGAAGGCTGTTAAGAAGGTGGATATGCCTTAACCCAACGTGTCACGCCACTTGACATTTTGTGATGCGCTATGTTAAAAATATTGAGAAATCAAAATATTAGGAGAATATCATGTACGCCGTGATCGAGACAGGAGGAAAACAGTTCCGCGTGGCACCTGGGGACCTGGTGGAGGTAGAAAGGCTGGAAGGAGAAGTGGGCAACCGGGTGGAATTTGACCAGGTCCTGATGATCCGCACAGAGGAGGGGATCAAAGTAGGCCATCCGGTGGTGGAGAAGGCCAAGGTGGTGGGCGAGGTCCTTGCACATGACCGGGCAGATAAGATCATCGTGTTTAAGAAGAAGCGCCGCAAGAACTACCGCGTGACCCGGGGCCACCGTCAATGGTTCACCAAAGTCAAGATTGTGGAGATCCAGGCCCAGTAATTTATCATTCAAACTGGCGCTCGCATATGGAGAGAATGAGGAGATAAAATGGCGCACAAAAAGGGACAGGGTTCAAGCAGCAATGGGCGGGACAGCAATGCCCAACGGCTGGGGGTGAAGTGTTATGGGGGCGAGGTGGTCCCTGCAGGCAGCATTTTGATCCGCCAGCGCGGCACGCGGATTCATCCAGGGTTTAATGTGGGAAAGGGGAGTGATGATACCCTCTTTGCCAAGATCACCGGGGTGGTCAGATATGAGAACAAGATGGGTGAACGAAAGCGTGTGAGCGTGTATCCCGTGGCGCCATCCTCATAAATAATACGATACAACATAAAATCAGCTGAAGGCCGAAGGCTCTGGGGTGTTACCACTGTGGTCTTCGGCCTTTGTTTTTAGATGAAGCGAGGATCAGGCTTTGCCTGTCCGAGCGCGGGGTGTGGGGGCAAGGGACGTTATTCGTGAATCGTGATTCGTTAATCGTGGGAATTTCAGAACGATTAACGTTTAACGTATAACGGTTAACGAACCCTAGCACGGGCCCCCACATAAGATGAATGTTCATTGATCAGGTTAAGATCTACGTGAAGGCCGGGGGTGGTGGGGATGGGTGTGTCAGCTTTCGCAGAGAGAAGTATGTGCCTCGCGGAGGGCCAAATGGAGGCGATGGTGGCAAAGGGGGGGATGTAATCCTCAACGCGACTGGCGATCTTTCCACGCTCCTGGACCTCAGATACCAGCAGCATTATCTCGGCAAGCGGGCGGGGCATGGAAAGGGCAAGGATAAACACGGTAGGGATAGCCCGGACGCGGTCATCCCGGTCCCGCTGGGCACAGTGGTTCGGGACGCGGTGAGTGAAGAACTCATTGCCGATCTGACGGAGGAGGGCCAGACCGTGGTGGTGGCCAGGGGCGGAAAGGGAGGGAGGGGGAATGCCCGCTTTGCCACGCCGACCGATCAGGCCCCGACCCACGCCGAGCCAGGTCAAAAGGGGGAGGAGCGCTGGCTATTAATCGAACTTAAACTGCTGGCGGATGTGGGCCTGGTGGGGCTCCCCAATGCCGGAAAATCCACCCTGCTGTCCAGCATCTCCTCGGCCAGGCCCAAGATTGCGGATTATCCTTTTACCACATTATCCCCGTATCTGGGCATGGTGAGGTGGGAGCCCTACAAAAGTTATGTCGTGGCTGATATCCCTGGCCTGATCGAGGGCGCCCATGAGGGGCGAGGTCTGGGGATACAGTTTCTCCGGCACATCGAACGGACTCAAATTTTGGCTTTTTTGATCGATATCTCAGAGGGGATAGAGGAGAATCCCGTGGGGCAGTTTGAGATGCTTCGTCAGGAGATTGAGGCCTATCATCCTTTACATGTAAAGGGCCCTCCTCCCTCACGCCCCGGGCTCTCCGCCTTAGGCGGATTGGCAGAACCGGAGGCTCGCTTAATGGCCCAAAAGCCATTGATTGTGGTGGGTACTAAATTGGACTTGAAGGGCAACGGTGAGCGGCTCCGGGGTCTGGCCGACTATTGTGAAAAGAAGGGCAACGTATTCTTAGCGATCTCCGCTGTAACGGGAGAGGGAGTGGCCGCCCTGAAGACTGAACTCGGCCGGCAGGTGGAATCCTATAGGCGGATCAAAACATGCGCAATGAGCTGATCAGGAAGGCTCGGAGGGTTGTCCTCAAGATCGGGAGTAGCATCATCACCTCCAAGGAGCGTGGGCTGAATCTTGCCCGCGTGGATGCCCTGGCCAAGGAGGTGTGCGACCTCAAGGGGCAGGGACTTCAAGTCGTGTTGGTCTCCTCGGGTGCGATTGCATCGGGGCTTGAGCCCCTGGGGCTTTCCCAACGGCCGAGGAATCTTGTACTCAAGCAGGCCGCGGCGGCAGTGGGTCAGAGCCGGCTGATGTGGAGTTATGAAAAGGCCTTCAACCCCTTTGGCCAGAAGGTAGCCCAGATCCTCCTGACGCACGAGGATTTAAGCCAGCGGAAGCGGTTTCTCAATGCCCGTAACACCCTGCTGACCCTTCTGCGACATGGGGTGATCCCTGTGATCAATGAAAATGACACCGTGGCGGTAGAGGAGATTCAGTTCGGTGACAACGATATGCTGGCAGGGTTGGTCACTCACCTCATCGATGGGCAGCTCCTGATCATCCTCTCGGATGTAGACGGGCTGTACACGGGGGACCCGAAAAGAGATCCTAAGGCAGAACGGTTGCCCGTGGTGACCGAAGTGACCCCAGAGATCGAGCGGCTGGCGGGTGGCAGCTCGACAGCGGAGGGCACGGGCGGGATGGCCTCCAAGGTACGGGCGGCCAAGCAGGCGGCTGCCTACGGTGTGGCAACGATTGTGGTCAATGGC
Organism: Nitrospiria bacterium; assembly: GCA_035286865.1. GTDB lineage: Bacteria > Nitrospirota > Nitrospiria > DATECO01 > DATECO01 > DATECO01. The sequence continues at coordinate 6,836 of DATECO010000245.1, forward strand.
CAGAAGGAGTCGGTTCTCACCCGGCTGTTCAAAGGGGAGGACGTGGGGACTCTGTTCTTGCCACGCCCCTCTCGGCTCAAGAGCCGAAAGCACTGGATTGCCTACACTCGTCGCAGCAAGGGGCGACTGGTCCTGGACGCCGGGGCAGTGGGGGCCCTACTGCAAAAAGGCAAAAGTCTACTGCCTTCGGGAGTCGTGAAGGTTGATGGAGAATTTGAAGGGGGCGATGCCGTAAGCTGCCTGGATGAGAAGGGGATAGAAGTCGCAAGAGGCCTGGTGAACTACTCATCGCACGAGATCGAAAAAATTAGGGGCTGCCGTACTACGGAGATCACGAAACGATTAGGCTATAAATTCTCGGATGAGGTGATCCACCGGGATAACTTGGTGATCGTGATTCCTGGATCGTGATTCGTGATTTAAAGCGCGAAACACGAAGGGGGAAGGTCATGGATATCGTTGAGCATGTCACTCAGAAGGCCAGCGAGGCCAGGCAGGCTGCCCGGGTCCTGGCCAATCTATCTACAGGGGTCAAGAACTCGGCCCTGGTCCGGATGGCGGATGCCCTGGAGGAGCAGCAGGGAACCGTCCTCGAGGAGAACCACAGGGATCTGGAGGAGGCCCGACGCCAGGGGCTCTCCCCGGCCTTGATCGATCGGCTGACCCTCAATCCCAAGCGTATCCTTGAGATGGCCAGGGGGCTTCGGGAAGTGGCCGCACTGCCAGATCCTGTGGGGGAGATTGTGAGGATGTGGCGGCGGCCCAACGGGATGCAAGTGGGAAAGATCCGCGTGCCGATCGGGGTGATCGGCATCATTTATGAGTCGCGTCCGAATGTGACTGCCGATGCGGCAAGCCTCTGCCTCAAGTCAGGAAACGCCGTGGTCCTT
>DATECO010000246.1:0-7422 GCA_035286865.1 Nitrospiria bacterium
CTGAGCCTGATCGGCCCCATATCTACCTTCAACAGGATGAGTCCGCCTTAGGCGGAGAGGAGCAGACAATCACTTACGGCCAACTTCTTGAGGCTGCCACCGCCTGTGCGAATGGCCTCTGGGACCGGGGTCTCAAACAGGGCGAGACCGCGGCAATCATGCTCCCTACCGGTAAGGATTTTTTCTATGCCTTCTTAGGTATTCTCCTGGCCGGAGGAATACCAGTACCGATCTATCCCCCTTTCCGACCGGACCGCATCGAGGAGTATGCCGGGCGACAGACTGCCATCCTCCGGAACGCGGGAATCCGTCTGCTCGTGACCTCTCACAGGGTGGAGACCCTTGCCCGTCTCCTGAGGCCCTTCGTCCCCAGCCTGACTGAGGTGGCCACTGCGGATGTCCTGACGGCTTCGCACGCAAAACTGCAGCCAGTGAAGCTCAGTGCGGATCATCCCGCCCTAATTCAATATACCTCTGGAAGCACGAGCGAGCCCAAGGGAGTCCTCCTCACTCACCAGAACATCCTCGCCAATATCCGGGCCATCGGTCAAGCCGCACAGATCCGGCCCACCGATGTCGGCGTTAGCTGGCTTCCCCTCTACCACGATATGGGACTGATCGGTTCCTGGCTCTGCAGTCTCTATTTTGGGATACCAATCGCCATACTCTCCCCACTGGCCTTCCTCAACCGTCCAGAGCGATGGCTCTGGGCGATCCACTACCACCGCGCCACCCTCTCAGCGGCCCCTAACTTTGCTTATGAGCTTTGTATCCGAAAGATCGAAGATAAGGCCATTGAAGGACTTGACTTGAGTTCATGGCGCATTGCCTTTAACGGGGCGGAGCAAGTCAGCCCAGATACCCTTGCCCGGTTCATCCAGCGCTTCGCTTCTTATGGATTCCGGTCGGATGCCTTACTTCCTGTCTATGGACTGGCGGAATCCGCCGTCGCCCTCACCTTCCCACCCATTGCACACCCTCCACGGATTGACAATGTAGCGCGCGAGCCGTTTGAACGCCACCACCTGGCGGTGCCTGCATCACCCTCTGAGCCTTCTCCTCTCCGATTCGTCTCCTGCGGGGTGCCCCTGCCAGGGCACCAGGTGCGCATCGTTAATGAGAAAGGTCAGGAACTGGATGAACGGATTGAGGGATCGCTCCAGTTCCGCGGGCCATCGGCCATGAAGGGTTATTTCCAAGCTCCGGAGGCCACACAGGCTGTTTATCACGACGGCTGGTGGGATTCTGGGGATCTTGCATATCGGGCCAATGGGGAGATCTTCGTCACAGGTCGACGCAAAGATGTTATTATCAAGGCAGGCCGCAACCTCTACCCACAGGAGGTGGAAGAAATTGCAGGCGAGGTGACAGGAGTCCGGAAGGGTTGCGTGACCGCCTTTGGAGTGACCGATCCCACGATGGGGACCGAGAGGCTCATTGTGGTTGCCGAGACCCGGGAGGTGCGTGAGGAACTCCGTGAGCAGATCACCTCAGCGGTCATCGAAAGGATTGCCGCGACCCTAGGGATTCCACCGGACCTGGTCTTCCTTGTTCCACCAGGGGCCATCCCGAAGACCTCCAGTGGGAAGTTACGCCGGGCGGCCTGCCGCCAGGCTTACCTTCGCGGCGAGTTGGCTCGACGGCGCCTGCCGGCGTGGCTTCAAATTACAAGATTATTTGCGGTGGGCCTGGGGACCCGGATCCAACGGGGCATCGATATCCTGGGTAGAGTGATCTACTCTATGTATGTGGGAATCGCGATGCTCATCACCGTTCTGCCTACGTGGCTTGCGATCGCCAGCCTTCCCGGCGGGAGAATTTCTGCAAGGCTCTCCCGGCTCTGGGCACGGGGTTTTTTATGGCTCATTGGCTGCCCACTGCGGGTCGAGGGACGTCAGCACCTGGCCAGGGCTGGGCCGATGGTCCTCGTCGCAAACCACGCCAGTTACCTCGACACCGTAGTCCTTATGGCCGCCTTGCCGGTCGGTTATCTCTTTGTGGCTAAGCAGGATCTCATCCAGGCACCCATCATCCGGACCTTCATCAGAAAGGCGGGTCACCTGACGGTAGATCGGATGGATTTCTCCAGGAGTATAGCGGACACCAAGCGGATAGAGGAGACCTTGCGGCAGGGTTTGTCGGTCCTGATCTTCCCGGAGGGGACCTTCACCCGGGCGACAGGCCTTCGCCCCTTCAAACTAGGGGCCTTCAAGGTGGCGGTGGAAACTTCAAGCCCGGTATGCCCGGTCTCTATCCGCGGGACGCGCCAGATTCTTTGGCCTGATCGCTGGCTACCAAGACGAGGATCGATCACGGTCGTCATCGGGGCACCCATCCCCCCAAAAGGTACCGACTGGCGCGAGATCACGCGCCTGCGTGACCTCGTGAGGGCCGAGATCGCCAATCACTGCGGGGAGTACCCATTAGATCTCGTCGCCGCCGGCCCACCCCCTTCCTAAGCAAAATAGAGAAAAAACCTGTATCCCCAGGCACGGATGATCGGCACTCCAAAGTAATCTGCAGACCCCAATTCTTCTCTCCCCCACTCCTGGAAACGACAGCCCACTTGCAAAATTCCCTCCCCAAAGACCGATGTTTTCATGACTTGACAGGCAGAGTTTTCCTGCTATCTTTATAGACGTTGCGGGTATTACCCTTCTCGCACTAGCGCTCCACCTATAAAGGAGGTACAAATGTTTGATCAGATCTTGGCCATGGTCCCCGAGCAGTGGAGGGGCCTATTCGAGCTCCTCGTCGCACCGATTGCTTGGATCCCCCAAATGCAACGGTTGATCCTGGAGTTCTTCCTCGATTCTCCTTCGGCGTGGATCGCTGCGGCAAAATACCTTTTCCTTTTCTTTCCGGCCCTGCTCTGGGTGAGCGCGATCTGGTGCACCCAGCTCTCTATCTTTACGCTGCCGTTTCGCTCACGGCGCGTGAACTTCATCTCGATGATCCTACTCTCGTGGTGGGATGCGGCGCGGGCCGTCTGGATGTACTGGTTAGGTCTGTTCCGCGTCATTGCGGTGGCAATGGGGTGGGGCTTCACGCTGAGCCGCCTGGCACTGAAGCTGATTATGGAGGCTGGCCGCCAGGTATTGATCCTTCCCTTCACAATGACCGGGAAGATGACGAAGAACTACTTCCAACCCGGCGTCCCATGGATTGCTTTCCTGATGTTATTATTCTGGTGCCTGCTCGAGGCGATGATCTTCACCTACATTATGTTTCCCACTGTATCAGAAGTCCTGGCTGACCTGGTGGGGGTGGAGCCCCCCCAATTTACGGGGCCTGTCCTGTACCTCTTTCTGTTCCTTCTCATAGCGGGTAGTTTCGCCTGCCTCCAGACCCTGATCGACGCCCTCAAGAAACGGGAGGTCAAGTATCTTGTCCAGATGGTCCTTGTCGAACTCTTCGTGATGTTTTTTGAGGTGATGTTCCTGTATCGAGAGCTGGTAGATGCGATCACGCCATGGATCGCCCAACAAACGGGTGAGGAATTCCGGATGGGGATCATCTTCACCATGTCATTGGCGACTTTTGGATGGATCGGGATCCGCGGCATGACCTGGTTCTTGTTTGGGCAGTTTGGCACTCCGCCGTTGTTGGCCTTCATCTCCCGCCAGCCAATGGTCCAGCCGGAGGGCAGGGAAATGGCGGCCCCTGCAGCGGAGGTTCCGAACTGGTGGCGCGCGCCAGTTGCGGACTTCAAGCATGAGATCGGGTGGCTGCATGAGAAGAGCAATGAGTTCTTGGAGTATCTCTCGCTTCCTGCCCTTCACGTTGTGGCCGCCGCGTTGAACTTCGCCCTGATCTTGGTGGCAACACGGCCGGTCTTCAGCCTGCCATTCAAGAGCCTTAAAGAGGTGATGGAGACTCGGGAGATCTTTGCCTCAATGCACTTACAGTCAAAGAAGGTGGGCCCATGAGGCGCTTTAGCCCTGCTGTCTTGGTTTGGCTAGTTGCTGTTGTGGTCCTGTTAGTCACTGCCTCGGCGTGTAATCTCCAACCAAGCGAACGAAAACCTCGACTGACCCTGTTCATCGGGGTCGACACCAGTGGCTCATTCCACGGTTCGGGCTATTATGATAATGCCTTGTCTTTTCTTGCCCACTATATCTATGGCCACCTCAACGAGCTGGGCGGGTTGACCAAACCCCGAGAATTGTTTGTCGGGGCCATTGGGGGCAAGGACCGTGACGAGCCCAAGGCCTTCCACCCGATTCACGACTTCCAGGGGAAGGACATTGGCCAGATCGAGGCAGACCTCCTAGAGTGGTTCCCAGCGACTGATACCCTGACCGACTTTAATTCCTTTTTCCAACAGGTCGCACGGATCGCGAAGGAGCGTAACCTCGTCCTGGCCCCCATTAATGTAATGATGGTGAGCGACGGCATACCCGATGTCGGGGCGGGGAGTACCCAGGCTAAGTCGCAGGCCTTGTATGAGAAGATTGATCTGAGTCCTATGGAATACCTCTCACGTAACCTGACCCTCCGCCTCACCTATGCAAGCCCCAAGGTCGGCGAAAACTGGAGAGAATACGTCCCTCGCCAACGGGTCCGGATATGGGCCGTCGAGGCGGACGTGATGAAGGGCTGGCTGGAACAGCTTCAGCCTGGTGTTAATCCTCCAGGCCAGGACAGGCTATGGAAGTGGGTACAGGACAATGTGGATTACCGGGTACGCTCCAGAGGGATTTAGACCCAGCCTTCAGTGCTCCCTCGAGCTAATGCAAGACCTCCTCTTTCATTCTTTATGATCATTTTCCTCCGCTGCGCCTGAAGATCTACCCCTCATCCACTATTCTGGCGTGAAATCCTAATCCCCAAACATATCACCCCCGTTCTATAAATTTAAAGAGGTTATTTGATGACACTTCTTTAACCCTTTTCTTGTTTTGGAAAAGGGAGATTTTGTGTGATAGAATTCGGTTGAACGAGGAAATCCGAAGCTAAGCACAGAGAATACAGCCTGGCCTGCAATATCATGATCGGTTTCTGGTCCTGGGAGATTTGTGTCATGGTGATAAAGATCCGAAAGAAAGTCAAAGAAGGTCCCAAGGGCCATTATGCCGTCCCGTTGGCCTTGCCGATTGCATGTCTCTTTGGCCCGAGGCGGGATAAACGGGATTTCAGAAGGCCAATCGAAGCCAGCCAGAGGCTGCGCTCTGTCCTGGCACAGTATCTGGGCCTCGAGGTCCTTGTCGCCGATCGTCCACTCTCTCTTGCGGAGTTTGCACAATGGAACCTCAAAGCGAAACCAGGGAGGCTGGCCGAGATGTTTGGGCGGTCCGGTGTGATTCCCATGGGGCCAGCGATGGGTGAAGAGGAAGAGTGGGTGGCCATCCTCCCCTTTATCGTGCTCGTGCGCGGAGCGCGATTAGAAAACCTTTCCCGCTTTCTGGGCAAAGAGTTTGCCGAGGTGACGCACGTGGCAGTCCAGAACATCCTTGCCCCGGCATTCGGATTGATCCCCGGGCATGATACTTTTATCTGCTATCCCACAGTCCACCTCCGGGATCTCAACAGGGCCCTTGGAGGACTGGGCCTAATGGTGCGAGAGGAGTTCGAAAAAGCTGATTTGACCTACTGGGAGGATCTCCCCACCCTCCCACCGGACACCCTCGAGGACATCCCCATCCAGGAACCCTTTAGACCTACGCTTCGCTGAAGCGCAGCTCAAAGAGCCGAGCAATAAACCTTGTGTCCTCTTTATTAAGCCTAACAGAAAGGGCACAGGCCCTGCTCAGCCTCGGACACCATTCGCTTGATGAAGGCCGATTTGGCCTCAGTATAAGCATTCCGATCATCTTTGAACCGCCTTGCCAGTTGTACCTTGAGCTCATAGTATTGCTGGATCATCGTCTCATGAGCTTTTAGATAGTCACGAAATAAAAGGTAATGACGCCAAAATTCACTTCGCATCTCCACTACATGAAGGTGATGGGTATGCTGACCCGCTGCTTCTTTCGCAAAAATGCGACATTCAGGGTTTTGTGATTCTAAGTCAGGCATAGACCGATAGCCCATCTCTTCCAAGGCCAAGACTCGCTTCTGCACCTGCGTTAACTCAAGCACACCCAGGAGGATATCGATTACGGGTTCCCCGCCCAGATTCGGCACCGCTGTACTTCCGATATGCTCAATTTCCACAGTTTTACCCGTAAATAGGCGCAATAATGCCTCCCTCTCTTGGGCAAAAAGATCTGGCCAGCGAGAATCATAGGGCACGATAACAGGTGCATCTATTTCCATAATTTACACCTCCACCAACATGAGTAGACCAGTAGAGATACCTTACCTCTATATGTACAAGGGTATCCAATTTTCTTCTTATGTCAAAGATTTTCGCTAGGGAGGAAATGCTGCATTCATGGGGAATAAAAACAAGTCCTGTCTTGCAGCCTGTGCATGCTTGAGGCGCATCCCAAGGGGCGATAGCCCCGCAGGTCGCGCCGCATGCGGTCGTGGGGGTTTTTAGGGGGCAAGCCCCCTAAATCCAGGGGCACACTGCCCCCGCCTGCGGACGGGCAGGCGCTGACAGGCAGGCCACCGCCCCGCATGAGCTGAGCCGGGTCTCAGGATACCCTCCTTTGCTCATGCGATTCAGCTTCCCCCTGGCCGACCTCTTGGTGAGCCTCATCGACGTAGGGTTCGCGAAGTTTTAGAGGCTCCCCGCGGCGTCGCCTCAGCCTTAAATTTAGCGCCTCAACAAATACGGAAAAGGCCATGGCAAAGTAGATGTACCCCTTTGGGATATGCAGATCAAACCCATCGGCGATTAACGCCACCCCGATCAGGAGAAGGAAGCTTAAGGCCAGCATTTTGATGGTTGGATGTCGGTTAACAAAATCGCCTATCCTGCCCGCAAATAACATCATGAATACAACCGCGAGTATCACCGCGATGACCATGATTGCGATCCTGTCTGCCATTCCGATGGCCGTGATCACCGAATCAAGAGAAAATACAATGTCCAGTAAAAGAATTTGGACGATCACACTGGCAAACGATGCACGGACTCTTGAAGAAGACCGCCCTGCTTCCCCTTCTAGTTTCTCATGGATCTCGAGTGTACTTTTGATCAGCAGAAATAAACCGCCACCGATGAGGATAAGATCACGGCTGGAGATCTCTTGGTATAAAACCGAAAAAAGAGGCTGGGTGAGCCTCATGATCCAGGTCAGTGAGAAAAGCAGTGCAATGCGAGTGAGCATGGCAACCGCTAATCCCAGGGTTCTTGCCCTTCCTTGCTCATGGGGGGAAAGCTTACCTGCCAGGATGGAAATAAAGATGATATTGTCTATGCCTAGAACGATTTCAAGGGCGGTAAGCGTAATCAGTGCGATCCACGCCTGGGGATCTCCTATCCAGTCCAAGTCACATGCTCCTGAGGATCCTATATTTTTGGGGGCGGGT
>DATECO010000247.1:0-3430 GCA_035286865.1 Nitrospiria bacterium
TCTAACCTGAGTCAAGAGCAGACTTGACCCCTTTCTTGATGACCCCTTTCTTGACCCCTTTCTGACCCCTTTCCAAGTACATTTTAGAAAGCGATTAACCCGCCTGCCGTTTCTTAGCCTCGACATAAGCACGAAGAAGCGCATTAATTCGAGTCTGATACCTCGGCCCCTGCTTTTTAAACCACTCCAAAACATCACGGTCAAGACGCAACGTTACAAGGGCTTTAGGTTCCGGCATTCTAAGCACAGCGCTTTTAAAAAATTCATCCCCAAGTTCCGGAATTTCAGTATAGTCAATTTCCTGCTCCCTCAGAGCATCAACGCGTGCCCAGTCTGTCCTGGATTGCTTTTTTAAATTTGGTTTGCTCACGTTTGTTCGCCTTTCTTAAGGAAATGATCCGAATCACTTTACCCTCTCGTTCAGTGTACACCATCACCATAACTCGACCCCGGATGAACCCCATGCCAATATGTCTAGGCTCACCATAGGATTTTCTGCGGTCTGACATGACCAACATGGGGGATGAAAACATTTGAACGCCATCGGAAAAATCAACCCCATGCTTATCAATATTTTTCCTACATTTTCTGTCATCCCACTCAAACCGCATAATCTATTGTAAATACACTTTGTATTTATGTCAATGTCTTTCCCTACCCACCTTCCTTCCTTTTAATCACACCTCCCGACTGCAAGACGGGCCTACCTCTTTAAACCACCATCTCCTTTCACCGGATAAATCCTCCTGGGGGAAGGAACCTTATCAAGTGATTGGAGTTGACCTTTTCCCTTGAATAATGAACGGGCGGCTGAGAATTACGAGTCGAAAGCTGGATATTTTCTAAAATCTCTCGTCCTGAGGATTACAGGAAGAACTCCTCGGGGTCTAGTCCACCTACAAGTCTTCATCTTTGAATGGTCAAAAGAATTACTGAAAGAAAGCGTGTATAAGGTGGGAGTTCATCCTCCATCCCCACCTCTGAGACTGGTTTTTCGAGGCCCAGCCCAAAAAATAGAAAAACCCGCCAGCGCGGTTGACTCTGACCCGGCCCTCGTATATCTTAAGTCTATCTTGAAGAAAGATTAAGACCAGGGAGCGGCCTTGCATGAAATGTCCCACTGTCTTGAAGATTTCAGAGGCCTGGCTGCTGGCTCTGGGGGTGGGGCTGGTATGGGCCTGACGGGACGATACCATGTCCCACGGCCTATGTGGCCGGTCCCATGGCGAGGGTAGCGAGAGTCTTCGAGGCAATCTTCAGTGTCACGGCGGCTGTTGGCCTGGGGGCCCTTCTGTGTGACCTGCTCTCCGTGATCTTTCGACGCCGGTCGGGGGCTCATTAAGAATTGAATCGGGTAAACCATTTGATCGCCCATTCGCGTCAACCGATTTTGGGCCGAGGCCCGCTGGTCCGAAATCTTCTTCAGCACCTTTTAAAAGGTACATGGGCCGTCGTTTCCGGCGGGCCCAAGCTGGGAAAGACGACCCTGCTTCAGCAGGTTGCGGGCGCACTGCTGGCCAACAGCCAGCCTGTGCATTTGGATTTGAGCCGTTGTCCTGCCCCGGATCTGTCTCTATCCTTGCCTAAAGGAGAAAAACCCGTCATCTTGCTGATCGATAATTGCCACTCTCTGCTGCCCGAACCAACAAGCTTCATCCAGCGGGCGCATGATCTGACCCAAGAGAAGCGCGGGGCCGTGCGGAGCATCGTCTGGACCGGGGCAGTGGAGTGGGGTGAATGGGTTTTGGCTCACAGGCGGGAGGTCAACCATCCCATTCGCTACTACCCGTTGGGCGTGCTACCTCCGAAGGAGACGCGCCCGATCCTGTTGGGGAATCTTCCGCCAGGCGCCTCCTCCGAAGAGGTACAGGGGTTACTGGAGCTATCGGGCGGCCATCCTTACCTGTTGAAGGCCCTTTTGGAGGGTCAGCAGCCCTATTTTGATGACTTCTTCTTGGCGCTCTGGCATGCTGTGCGCTCCGACCCTGAGCAGGTGTTGCTATGCCACTTCATCTCGGCCAAAACGTGGATCAGGCTAGAGGATCTCAGAGTGGGGAGGGGAAAGAAGGTTCCCAAGACACTCTTGGACCGGCTGGCCAACCTGGGGGTGATCATCCGGACCTTGGTTGACGGGGCGGCCGCGGCCCGGATCGTCTCGCCCCTCTTTTCGGAGTGGGCTCTCAGGTCCCTTCCTGTGCCGGATTGAATGGGGAGGTCTTTAATGGGTGTACCCGCCAAGCAGGCCTAAGTTCGGTCTGGCTTCTCTGGCTGCTCGCCATGGGTGTTGGGCGCCATGTGGAACATCTTGGATGTCCAGCACTTTGAACAGAAAGAAAGGATACCTCCTAGATCAGCGGGAGGAAAATTTGTGCGGTTTTTAAAATTAAACTCGACTGGTGATTAGGGCAAATCGAATCTACCCTGATCCGATTCTTTTACATCGTTCTGTGTTGACGAATATGCGGGCAAAGTGGTGAGCCGTTTGTCCTCAACAGGCCCACCGATGGTGAAGTGATAGAGGTCCTGAAAGCGCCAACCGGTTAAGCCCAACACCCTGTGCATTGGATCATCAAAAAAACAGCCGATGCCGGTGCTTCGAATGCCGCAGGCCTCGGCCTCCAGATAGAGCACCTGGCCAATCGCGCCAGCCTCCCAGAACAGGCGTGGGTAGAACCAGGCGCCATATTTTCGAAGCGGCCCTTCAAACTCGGCGATCATCCCCAGACTGAAGCAGCCATCGGCCGCGATCTCCTGATGGCAGGAGATCTGCTGGGACAGCTCTCTGGCGTCACCGGTCAAGAGTCGGTAAAGCTCAAGATTGTCAGGACAAGCAGGGGGCTTCTCCCAGGCAAATTCCTTTTTCATGGCATCTTTTAACAGATCGAGTTTGGTCGGATCCCGAGCTAGAAAATAGAGCCCGGGATCGATATCTTGAACCCGATGGATAAAGAGCCCGAAGTGGATGAGTGGCCTCCAGGGAAGTGCATTAAACGGAAACTGCTCTGGACCAGGAATCACCTTTCGCAAGACCTGATAGAGCGCATCTCGAGTAATGCCGGTCTGGCCGTCGAGAGCCAGGCAGCTTCGCCGCTGATGGACCATCTTGCGGAATGAGATCGGTGCTGACCCGACCTCCAGTGTTTTCCCGATCGGCACAGGGGTTTCATAAACCTTCTGGGTCACCGGCTTGTGAGTCGCCGCGGTCACCTGATCGATGATCGGCCAGTCGACATGCGCGGGGCTGAGCAGATTGGGCGTGCCCTGCCAAGAGAGTGCCTTAAAGGTCACAATCACATCTTCCGGCAACGTCTGTACCGCACAGCTCTCCCTTTGCGGATAAACGGCCAACAGACACTCCGGTTGCTCCGGCTCAGCGACCTGTGGGTCAAAAACACCCAACAGAGAAGCCAATAATTCGGTCGAAAGATCA
>DATECO010000248.1:0-8046 GCA_035286865.1 Nitrospiria bacterium
GAACCGCTATTCTGTAGGCTCACGCTGGAGCTCTAACGTGGTCGACATCAGGGGGCCGAACCAGCTTGGGGGGGGGCTGACTCCCCCCAGGTGGCGATGGATGGTTTTGGGAATGCCATGGCGGTTTGGGTACAGGACAGCCACATTTGGGCGAACCGCTTTGTGGCCGGCACGTTAAGCTTGGAGGATGCCACCCAGATTGAGGTGAGCGCCGGGACTGCATCAAATCCCCAAGTGGCGATGGATGGTAGCGGCAATGCCATGGCGGTCTGGACTCAAGGAAATGACGTTTGAGCGAATTTCTATGCGGCAGGCGTGGGCTGGAGTCCTTTCAATGCCACCCGGATTGAGACGAGTGGTGAGGTTGCCTCAAATCCCCAGGTGGCCATGGATTCGAGCGGGAATGCCATGGCGGTGTGGGTTCAAGGCATTGATATCTGGGCGAACCGCTATGTGGTGGGAAAAGGCTGGGGATCTCCCACCTTGCTTGAGAACAACTCTGATCCTGGCCTGAATCCTCAGGTGGCGATTAATTCCAGCGGGAACGCCACGGCGGTATGGGCCCAATTCGATGGCAAGGCCTTGAGCATCTGGGCAAACGGGTTCAACTAACCATCACCCTTTTCAAATCCTACTTATGCTCGTACATCAGCTCCATTAACCTTATCGTGCCGAGAATTCCCCCTAGTTCCAATCGCTATGTAAACATATTTACAGGTCTGAGGCAGAAGGGTTCTCTGTCGCGGTCCTTGATATTTATACCCATAGGACTGGGCAGAATCCCAGGATCTGAAAGCCGCTTGACACGGGGGAGCGGGAAATGATATAAATGTACTAACCGGTCGGTTTATACTTTCATAGGATTTCAGGTGATAGGTCTAAAGGGTGAAAAAACGCGAAGACGTATCATAGAGACGGCCAGGGACCTCTTTCATCTTAAAGGATATATGAATACCAGCATGGATAATATTGTGCGAAGATCAGGGGTCACGAAAGGTAATCTGTATTATTATTTTTCAAGCAAGGAAGACTTGGGAAGTGCAGTGGTGGACCACGTGGTTTCTGATTGGCTTTCGGCCGGAATCCGTTTTAGAGAGAAGGGGGATCCAATCCGTCAGATTCTGGCGATGTTCCAGCGTGCCGAAAAAGGCTTGACGGAAATGGAGTGCAAGGGGGGATGTTTCTTCGGCAACCTTGCCTTAGAGGTTTCAGATCTTCATGATGGCCTCAGGCGGAAACTAGAGGATGCCTTCTTGAGGTTGGAGTTTCAAGTGAAGAGTCTCCTGGAATCAGGGAGGCAGCGGGGGGTCTTAAAGTCCACCGTTCACCCCAGAATAGCGGCGAGCTTTATTATCGCCACGTTTGAGGGAGGAATCCTCCTGTCGAAGGTGAAGAAGGATGTCCAAGACTTTCGAAGCTGTTCAACGATGATCCGGGAGTTTTTAGAAGGATTCCGGGCATAAGCTTTTTTGAAAATAATATATACTGGGTAGTCAGTATAGAAACAGTGACGTGTCCTCATCTTTAGGGGAGAATCTCATGAAGTTTTAAGGGGACTTGCTTAGACGCGAAGGTTGAGAACCCTATATATTGCCCCAGAGGAGAAAATAAAAATGAAGTGTCCAAAGTGTAAAAGTCTAATGGTTTCAGAGCAATTCAGCGACTACGAGCAAAGTGGAGAGCTCAACTTCAGTGGATGGCGATGCCTTTCGTGCGGCCTGATCCTGGATCCGATCATCTTAATGCATCGGGCCCGAAAGAAAGATGGGAGAACAACAGACCTGCTGAAGGAAATATTGGCAGGGGTCGGAAAGTAAGGAATCTATAAAGGTGAACTATGGGCAAGAATGGACATTTGGAAACGATCGTGACAGGGGAAGAACGGGAGATCCTTGACGCATACTCTGAAACGGTTGTCCGAGTGGCGGAGAAGCTCACCCCGACTGTTGTCCATATTATGGTGTCCTCAGGTGAGACCCATTCCCGACGTCTTCGGGCAGGTCCGCCATCACAGGGACAGGGATCGGGATTCATCGTTGCACCGGACGGCTTTATTCTGACCAACAGCCATGTGATCCATCAGGGTTCGGATGTCAAAGTGATCCTGGCTGATCATCATACCCTGAAGGCCGAGGTGGTGGGTGAAGATCCTCAGACCGATCTGGCTGTTCTCCGTGCCTTGGCAACCGATCTGCCGACTGCAGCCTTAGGGGATTCGTCGAAACTCCGGGTTGGGCAGCTTGCAGTCGCGATCGGTAACCCCTTTGGCTTTCAAGCCACAGTGACCGCGGGGGTCATCAGCGCCACCAATCGATCGCTCCGGACAGTGGCGGGGAGGCTCTTGGATAATATTATCCAGACGGATGCAGCGCTGAATCCTGGAAACTCGGGAGGTCCGTTGGCGGATGGAAGGGGAAGGGTAATCGGTATCAATACCGCAATCATTGCACCGGCCCAAGGCATTTGTTTTGCGATCCCGATTAATACCATTCGGAGAATCCTGCAGATCCTCCTGACCAAGGGGAAGGTGACAAGGGGGTTTTTGGGAATTTCTGCCCAAGCGATCGAGTTACCCCAGCGGATGATCGAGCGTCTGGAGGGACGCTATAATAAGGGTATCGTGGTGGTTGACTTGGTACAGCATGGGCCAGCTGACCGGTCTGGGTTTCTCCCGGGAGATGTCCTGCTTTCGATCGGATCGTTTCCAGTGGAGACGATGGATGCCCTGCAGCAGTTCTTAGAAGACCACCCACCCCAGGAGGCTTACCCCGTAGAGCTGATCCGTTCTGGAGAGCTCCGAAAGGTTTGGGTCCGCCCGGATCTTGCCTGATAACGATCCTCGTTCCATTGACACAAGGGCCCTCTTTTGCTACATTCCAACCTGGGGCTTCCGCTCTCCGCTTTTCAAATTAAAAACCTTATCTTGGATTCAGGGCTTCATGCATAATGCCAAGGATAGGTCAAAGAGGTAAAAGCAATGGAGTTGAAAGTCATCAGAATTGAAAAGCCAGACGATGTCAATTTTATCCTGGGACAAAGCCATTTTATTAAGACGGTAGAAGACTTGCATGAGGCCCTGGTGAGTGCGGTTCCTGGAATCCTCTTTGGTCTGGCCTTCTGCGAATCATCCGGAGATTGCCTCGTCCGCTGGAGCGGCACAGACGATAAGATGATCGAGCTGGCCAAGAAGAACGCTCTGGCGTTTTCTGCTGGCCATGTCTTTATAATCTTTCTCAAACAAGGTTTTTATCCGGTGAATGTCCTAAACGTGGTCAAGATGGTGCCGGAGGTATGCCATATCTTTTGCGCCACTGCAAACCCTGTGGAAGTTGTGATGGCCGAGACGGAGCAAGGGCGGGGGATTCTTGGTGTTATCGATGGTCTGAAATCAAAGGGGATTGAGGGAAAAGATGACATTCGGCGTCGCAAAGAATTACTGCGTAAGATCGGCTATAAGCTATGATCCTTTACAGGCCTTTTCCTGCCTGGGTCAGGGCCTCCCTGTGGGCGATAATCCCTTCCAAGAGCTTCTCAATCCCTTCACCCAGGAGAGCAACAGTCTTATAGATCTGTGGTTGCCAACCGGATTTTCTGCGGCTAAGATCCAGGGAATCTTGGAAAAACTTCTCAGCCTCATCGGCCCCGGCGAGATCTGACTTGTTGATGACGTAGAGGTGCCCCACCTCTAAAAGCCCGGCCTTCATGGCCTGGATGTCATCCCCCAGTCCAGGGGCCACCACTATAATCGTGGTGTGGACGATCTTTGCGACCTCTACCTCGGCCTGACCTACACCCACTGTTTCTACCAGGATCACTTCCTTGCCCATCGCCTCCAGGACCATCATGATCTGGAGGGTCTGCCTGGCCAATCCCCCAAAATGTCCCCGGCTGGCCATGCTCCGGATGAAGACCCGTTTATCTGTGCTGTGTCGGTTCATTCGGATCCGGTCACCCAGAATTGCCCCTGAGGTGAGGGGGCTGGTGACATCCACGGCAATCACGCCCACCTTTTTATTCTGTGCCCGGAATTTTTCGATCAGTTGGTCGATGAGGGTGCTCTTCCCTGTGCCGGGAAAGCCGGTAATGCCGATCCGGTGGGCCATACCCGTGTGTGGGCGCAGCGAATTGAGCAAGGCCTTTGCACCGGGGTGGCCATTCTCAATCATGCTCATCAGTCGGGCTGATGTCCTGGGGTCCCCTTTTAATATACGGTCGACCATTTTCATATGAATCTGTTAATTCCGTTGGGTCCGTTGTTTCCGTTAGGTCCGTTACTTTCTTCTAGCTTG
The DNA here is from genome assembly GCA_035286865.1 of Nitrospiria bacterium. Lineage (GTDB taxonomy): Bacteria > Nitrospirota > Nitrospiria > DATECO01 > DATECO01 > DATECO01. The sequence goes on from DATECO010000248.1 coordinate 4,290, forward strand.
TTAATCGACAAAACGGACTAAACTGACATAACGGACTAAACGATTTATTTCAAAAGTTCCCTGGAGATGATGAGTCGCTGGATCTCGGAGGTTCCCTCTCCGATCTCGCACACCTTTGCATCCCGGTAGTAACGCTCTACCGGACTGTCCTTGAGATACCCATATCCGCCATGGATTTGGATGGCCTTGTTTGTTGCCCTCATGGCCACCTCTGAAGCATACAGCTTTGCCATTGACCCTTCCAGGCGATAGGACTTTCCCTGATCCCTGAGCATAGCGGCGTGATAGACCAACAGTCGCGCGGCGTCGATCTCAGTGGCCATATCGGCCAGCATCCACTGGATTGCCTCAAACTCGGCGATGGGTTTTCCGAACTGTCTTCGTTGTAAGGCATACTTGATGGATTCCTCCATCGCGCCCCGCGCCAACCCGACGGCCAGGGCGCCAATTCCGATCCGGCCCCCTTCCAGGACTTGCATGGCCTGTGCAAAACCTGTGTTCATCTCACCCAGAAGATTTTCTTGCGGAACTCGGACATGCTCCAGGTGTAAACTGGCCGTGTCGCTGGCACGGACGCCCAGCTTGTTCTCGATCTTGCCAACGGTTAGGCCCGGTATGCCTTTTTCCAGGATAAATGCCGAAATCCCATCCTTCCCTTTGTCTCTTTTGCTAGAGGCCATAATGACATAGACCCCTGCTGTTGAACCCTGCGTGGTGAACATCTTGCTTCCATTTAGAATCCAGTGGGTGTCCTGCCATACCGCAGTCGTCTTAAGAGAGGCGGCATCACTGCCTGCTTCCGGCTCGGTCAGGGCCCAGCCACCCAGCCTCTTGCCCTGGGCCAGGGAGGGGAGGTATCGTTTTTTCTGGTCCTCGCTGCCAAAGGCGTAGATATGACCCGCACAGAGAGAATTGTGGGAGGCCACGATCAGGGCCAGCGACCCATCCACCCTGGCCACCTCCTCGATGATGATCACCAGGCATAAAGTATCGAGCCCTGCCCCTCCATAATTCTCCGGGATCATGACCCCGAACAGGCCGAGCTTGGCCATCTCCGGGATCAGCTCGCGAGGAAAGCGTCCGGCCTCGTCGCGCTCGGACGCTCCCGGCTGGATCCGTGTCCAGGCAAACTCACGGATCGTCTGCTGGAGTAGTCGCTGTTCTTGAGTCAGTTCGAAGTCCATAAAAGACGTTTTTCGTTCCACGTTAATTGTTAATCGAATGAAATTGTATTATCACAAATAACGGATAACGATTAACGAATAACGTTCTTCAAAAACCTTCCGGGACAAAATAGACATCGGTCACCTTAAACTTAGGGCGCTTTACAAATCGGGCCTTCACCGGCATGCCTATCCTGACCTTTTGGGGATCCACCTCCTTTAATCGGGAGAGAAAGAGTGTGTCGGCATGCTCAAATTCGACCAGGACGAGTGTGAAGGGGGTCTCCTTGAGAAAGGCCTCGCTTCCGAAATAGCAGGTTGTGTAGGTATGGACCTTCCCCTCCTGTGGGAGCTCGATCCAGTGGGTCCTGGATCCACAATGCATGCAGTGGGATCGCGGGGTGGCGTAAGTGTAGGCACACGGCTCGCACCGGCTTCCCAGAAGCTTCCCCTTGGTGAGTCCGGCAAAAAAGGGGGAGTCCTGGGCATAGGAGTGGGTATAGTCAATCTCGTAGTGATCCTTTAGGATGATCGGGTCTATATCGTATGGGGAGGCTCCCTCCTCAGGATTCGGGTGTTTCTTCATGGATAGAGTCCTCTGGCCAGATGTGCCTGGGCGATCTTTTCGATCCCATGCATCTGAGCTGCCAGCCTCATTCCCACCTTATTTTTGGTGGAGAAGGCCAGGACCCTCTGGAACGCAGAGGTGATGATCTCAAACATTTTCTCATGGATCTCCTTTTCTTTCCAGAAATACTGTTGTAAGTCCTGGACCCACTCAAAGTAGGAGACGGTGACTCCTCCGGAGTTGGCCAGGATGTCAGGGATGATAAATATCCCGCGCTGGGCAAGGATCCTGTCCGCCTTCGGAGTGGTCGGGCCGTTGGCCCCTTCAGCCAAAATCCGACATTTCAGGCGATCCGCATTTTTCTCGGTGATTACCTCTGAAAGGGCCGAGGGGACCAACACTGTGCAGGACAGCTCCAGAAGTTCTTCATTTGTGATTCGATCGGAATCAGGAAATCCCTCCACGGTGTGATGGCTTGCCTTGTGCTCACTAAGCCGGTTGATATCCAGCCCATGGGAATTATGAATTCCTCCCCTCGAATCGCTCACCGCAATGACTCTGATCCCTTGCTCCACCAGGATCCTGCATGCATGGCTCCCCACATTACCGAAACCCTGCACAGCGGCTGTGGCCTTGTGGGGATCAAGCTTCAGTTGCTTCATGGCCTCTAGGATCGTGTAGACCACGCCACGCCCCGTCGCCTCCTCACGGCCCAGCGAGCCACCGATGGTGATTGGCTTCCCGGTCACTACGCCCGGCACCGAATAGCCTTTCTGCATGCTGTAGGTGTCCATCATCCAGGCCATCGTCTGGGAATTGGTGCCCACATCCGGGGCCGGGACATCAATATCCGGCCCGATGAGCGGGAGGATCTCTGCCGTATATCGCCGGGTCAGGCGTTGAAGCTCATCCCTGGACAGTGCCGCAGGGTCACAGCGGACTCCTCCCTTGGCGCCGCCATAGGGGAGGCCCACCAGGGCACACTTCCAGGTCATCCACATGGCCAGGGCGGCTACTTCTCCGAGTGTCACCGAGGGATGGTACCTTACTCCACCCTTCGTGGGGCCGAGCGAATCATCGTGCTGGATACGATAACCCTGAAACACCTTGACCTTGTCATTATCCAACCGGATCGGGATGCTGACCACCAGGGCCCTTCGGGGGACCTTGAATCGCTCTCTTAGGTTAGGATCCAGGTTCATCCGCTCAGCCGCCTCTTCGAACTGTGCTACAGCCATCCTGTACATAGGACTGTCTAATTCATACAAATTCTCAGGCATCGCGCTTTCCTCCACTCGGGGTTTGACTCATTGATCGAATGATTCTACTCCCTCCATGATTGTCACGGTAATATAGGTCCCGGTCCCTGCATGGCTGTGAATGGCTCCTCGTCTGGCGTTTCTCACCTGGAGTTTATCGCTCCCCAGGTGTTTCTCAATACTTCCCTGGAGCTGCCAGAAGGCAAAGACCGCCTGCATCAGACCCGTGGCCCCGACCGGGTGCCCGCAGGCCAACAGGCCGCCAGATGGATTGACAGGGAGGTTCCCCTGTTTGGGGAGCTTGAGGCCGTAATCGATTTCTGGCAAGAAGGGGTGGCCCTCCTCCACAAATTTCCCCCCTTCACCATACCGGCAAAACCCCATGTCTTCATACGTCTGGATCTCTGAAGAGGTGTAGGAGTCATACAGCTCGATAAAGTCAAGATCCTCCAGAGGATGACCGATTCCGGCCATTTCATAGGCAAGCTTAGTGGCCATCCGTCCGCCCCGAAAGGAATGGACACCAGGGTATTTGAGGTCCTTATAATCTTCCTTACGTTCATGGAGTAGGAGGATGACCTTTCCATGGGGCCTGTCCGCCAATCGCATTGTATCCGTACCGCAGCCGACACCCGTGATCTTCACCGGCTGGCCTGTTACCCTTTCGGCCATCCGCTCCGAGGCCAGGATAGCCACCGCTGCGCCATCCGACATGGTACAGATATCCAGCATGGTCAGCGGTGTGGCCACGATCGGAGAGGACCGCA
>DATECO010000249.1:0-3028 GCA_035286865.1 Nitrospiria bacterium
AGCTTCTATCTCCAAGAGTTGGCCGCTGGCTTACATAATTACTATTATCATCACCGTATCCTGACCGAGAATCTTTCCCGATCCATAGCCCGTCTTGCCTTGGCCCTGGCGATACGGACCGTGATTGCCAATGCCCTCAAGCTGTTGGGGGTGAGTGCACCGAGCAGGATGTAAAACGGTGAAATTTATTATCCTGAGGCAGGATACAGCGACATCGGCACGGCTGGGTCGGATCTCGACAGCCCATGGGGAAGTCACCACACCGGCCTTTCTACCCGTGGGCACTGCAGGATCGGTCAAGGCCATGACTCCGGCAGAACTGGTCGATCTGGGAGTAGAGATGATTCTGGGGAATGCCTATCACCTCTACCTTCGGCCCGGTTCCAAGGTGGTGGCCGAGCTGGGAGGACTGCACCGGTTCATTTCTTGGAAGCGAGCGATTCTGACCGATAGTGGGGGATATCAAGTCCTTTCGCATGCTAAACTTAGAAAAGTGACAGAGGAGGGAGTAAGTTTTCAATCCCATTTGGATGGATCGCTTCATTATATTTCTCCGGAGAAGTCCATTGAGATCCAAGAAGATCTGGGGGCAGACATCATCATGGCCTTTGATGAATGCATCCAGTATCCGGCCAGCTATGATCATGCGCGCGATTCGCTTGAACGCACACTGCGATGGGCGGAGCGTTGCAGGAGGTGTCAGAGGCGAACCGACCAGGCTTTGTTCGGAATTATACAGGGCGGATTTTTCAGGGACCTCCGTGAAAGGGGGGCTAAGGACCTCCTCCGCCTGGGATTTGAGGGTTTTGCCTTGGGTGGGCTCTGTGTGGGGGAGACCAAGGAGATGATGCTCGAGGTCCTGGACACAGTGCTCCCGATTTTACCGGTGGAAAAACCTCGCTACCTGATGGGGGTGGGAACACCTGAAGACCTGGTGGAAGGGGTGATTCGTGGCGCCGACCTTTTTGATTGTGTGATGCCCACCCGGCATGCCAGAACGGGTTGTCTCTTCACTTCCTTTGGCCGGGTGATCATTAAGAATGCCCAGTATGTTAGGGACGAGGGTCCCCTGGATCCGAACTGTAGCTGTTATACCTGCCTTAACTTCTCCCGGGCCTACCTGCGTTATCTCTTCCTGGCCGGAGAAATCTTGTCTGCCCGCCTCAACACGATCCATAACCTTTCGTATTATCTGACGCTGATGAGAGACCTGAGGCAGGCCATCATGGAGGGTCGAGTGGTGGAGTTTCGTGAGAGGTTTTATTCTTTGAGAGAAGGTGTTTGCAACCCGCAATGAAGTATAAAATTCCCAAATCATGGAGGGTCGTTGAATGATCCAAATGTTATCTCTAGTCTTCGCCCAAGAATCACCATCTTCCCCAGGCCGCGGCACAGGGGCCTTTTTCACCAGTCTCCTCCCTTTTCTATTGATTTTTGTCCTGTTCTATGTATTGCTGATCCTGCCCCAGCAGCGTCGGCAGAAGAAACATCGGGCGATGCTCGAGGCGTTAAAGAAAGGGGACCGAGTCGTCACCTCCAGCGGAATATTAGGGACCATCATGAACATCTCTAAGGATACAATCACCCTGCAGGTCGCAGACAATGTCAAGATCCGGGTCCTTCGTGACTCTATCTCAGAGATGCGAAAGGAAGAAGAAGGAGGTTGACCCCATACTCTGGCAAGATCATATATAATAATAATGTTGGGATTGCTGATTGATTTAAAGAGTCTCTGTGCCGGAAAGTGGAAGATAAACTGATGGTAAAGCTGGAGGATGTACGCAATCACCCGAAGACCCAAATCTATCTGGAGCTAGCCGATAGATACATGGAGGCCATCGGGTATACAGAGCACGGTTGCCGTCATGCCGAGATCTCAGCGAAACGCGCCAAGGAGATTCTCCTTCAACTCCAGTTCAGCGAAAAGGAGGCTGAAATGGCCGCCATTGCCAGCCTCTTGCATGATATCGGCAATATGGTGGGTCGGGTGAATCATGGATTGAGTGGGGCCATGCTGGCCAAGGAGATCCTGGACGAGTTGAAGGTTGAAACCCGGGATGTGGCCACCGTGATGGGGGCGATCGGTAATCATGAGGAGGAGGTGGGGGCCCCGGCAGACGTTGTTTCTGCGGCACTGATCCTGGGGGATAAGTCGGATGTACACCGATCCCGTGTCAGGAATCCCAAGATGGTCTCTTTTGACATCCACGATCGTGTCAATTATGCGGTCACTGACTCCTTGCTGAGGGCTGACCCTGTAAAGCGGGTGATCTACCTTGAATTGGTGATTGATACCCATATCTCCCAGGTGATGGAGTATTTCGAGATCTTTCTGTCCAGAATGACCATGGCAAAAAAATCTGCCAAGATCCTAAACTGCGGTTTCAAGCTTCTGATGAACCATGTGGAACTGCTCTAATAAAGCGAGAGGCTTGCTTTGCCAGCTCGAGCGCGGGGTGTGGGGGCAAAGGACGTTATTCGTGAAACGTGATTGGTTAATCGTCGGAATTCCAGAACGATTAACGTTTAACGTATAACGGTTAGCGAACCCTAGCACGGGCCCCCACATAGGAAGACAATGGCGATCCACCTCAGGTGAAGTAGGGTAGGGATGCGTCGAGGAATCAAAGCACGAGCTCTTCTGATCCTATCCACTGTGGTCATTTCGGGGGTCTTTTTCTTGCCTTCCACACCTATCTTTTCCACGATGCCGGACTGGTGGAAAAAGTATCTGCCGCATCAGGGATTGAACCTGGGGCTGGACCTGCAGGGGGGCATCCATCTGGTGCTGGAAGTGGAGGGGGAGAAGGCCGTGCAGAATGTGGTGGACCGCGCTGTCCTGACCCTGAAGGGACTAATGGATGAGATGAAGGCCACCTATACGACCCTGGAGAAGATTACCCCCGTTGAGATTAAGGTGGAGTATCCCTCGGTGGAGTCCAGGGAGGCGATCAAAAAACTGGCCGTGGAGAACCTCCCCGCCCTCTATGTGAGGGAAGCGGGTGAGAACCATTTGATTTTGGCCATG
>DATECO010000250.1:0-4711 GCA_035286865.1 Nitrospiria bacterium
TGGGCTTCTTCGGCGCACTCGCAGGCGTCCCCACTGGTTTAGTTCTTGCTCAATGGACCCTCAGCACAATGGGACAGACGGTGAGCGCACTTTATAACCCAGTGCCAGGCCTTCCATCAGTATATAGGGTTGTATGACTACGTTTCTGACGATGACCGGGGTATAGAGTGCGCTCACCGTCTGTCCCATTGTGCTGAGGGTCCATTGAGCCAGAACTAAACCAGTGGGGACGCCTGCGAGTGCGCCGAAGAAGCCCAGGAAGAGCGCTTCCCCAAGGAAGAGCCACAGGATGGAATTGGCAGACACCCCCAGGCATCGCAGCACTCCGATCTCGACGCGTCGGCGTACCACCGCCATGGTCATGGTGTTGTACATCAGGAAGAGAGCCACCAGAAGCGCGATAGCCGAAAGCGCCCTGAGGTTGAGCTGAAAGGCGGCGAGCATACGTTCCACCTCGGCCCCGCGCTGCTGGGGACGGCTGACCACTAGGCCTCCGGGCAATCTGTCTGAAAGCCGCTGGATCAGTTCCTGTACATTAGCCCCCTCATGGACGATCAGATCGATACGGTCCAGGCGGCCAACCCGGCCAAACCGCCATTGATAAGCGGCAATATCCAGTAGGGCGAAATTTCCCTGCATTGCACGCGCCGCCCCTTCCAATCGGAGAAGGCCACGGACCACAAAATCATGCGCCTGATCATCCACCAGGAGCCGGAGGGTGGAGCCTGTTGAGAAGCCATGTGCGCCCGCAAAGGTCTCGGAAAGGAAGATCGTCTGGGGGTCTAGCAGGAGGTTCAGGTATTCCCTGCTCTCAACTTTGGCCGCACGGGCCCCCACATATGGATAGTCGCGAAATGGGGCCTCTGAGAAAGGATCTACACCCATTACCAGCAGGGGCTCCTCGATCATCTGTGGGGGGCCGTGCGGTGCTTCGCGTCCTCCGATGCCCCCACGCCCCGCGGCAGCCCCAGGCTTAGCCTGATGGCTGCCTTCCTCTACCGCTGCCATGGTCTGGAGTACTGGGGCCACCGCCTCTACATCCGGCTCCTCCCGAACCATGGCGAGAAGGGTTTCATCCAGGCCGGTATCATCACCGGTGATCTGGAGGGTGGCCTTACCGGCCACGGCGTCGATTGATCCCTTGAAGGAATGAAGGATCGATTCGTTGGCCAGTTGAACCGAGATGAAGAGGGCCACGCCCAGGGATATTCCTGCGAGGGTGAGGAGGGTGCGGGTTTTCTCTGCCATGATGTGGCGCAGCGTGATGAGTTTAAGTAATGGGGTCATTGTGTGTTTCCTGCTGATCTCCACGCTGAGGATGCTTTAGAGTCGAAGAGGTTATCGGTGTTTAATCGCAGATCATTCCGTCTTTCAGGTGAATGGTGCGATCCGCATACGAAGCCGCTTGCGGGCTGTGGGTGGCCAGAATCACAGTAATGGCCTGCTGGCCTGAGATTGTCTTGATCAGATTCAGGATACTTCCTCCCACACCGGAATCAAGGTTGCCCGTAGGCTCATCGGCAAGCAGGACTTTGGGTTGGATCACCAGACTCCTGGCGATGGCCACACGCTGCTGCTCCCCGCCGGAGAGCTCATGGGGCCGGTGGCCCAGCCGGTGTGAAAGTCCCACGGCCTCGAGGCATTTTGAAACAGCCGGCTTAATGCTAACAGGGGAATCTCCCCTGAGGAGGAGCGGCAGGGCTACATTTTCCCAGACCGTGAGGTGGGGGAGAAGATTAAAGAACTGGAAGATGACAGCGATGGTTCTCCGCCTCAGGAGGGTCATTTCATCGTCTGACAGGGAGGAGATAGAGTGACCATCGATCGTTAACTTGCCTGCTGTGGGCTGATCAAGGCCACCGATCAAGTTTAGGAGCGTGCTTTTCCCTGATCCGCTGGGCCCCATGATCGCTAAGAACTCACCTTTAGGAATTGTCAGGCTAATCTCCCTGAGTGCCGTCACCTCCTGGCCGTCCTGCCTATACACCTTTGTCACCTTCTCCAACAGGATCATAGGTTTTAAGATACTCGAAAAACAACTAAAAAAGCAAATGATTCTCAGATATTACATTGACTTTGCCAACATAATATTTTAAGATCAATAAACACAATATCCCCATGGAATATAGGAAATGAAAGTTAGCCTGGCAGTACTCGCCGATTATGCAAACATCACCCGAGAAGGCAAACTCAACATCTTAGGAATTTTTGATGTTATCCATGTGCAGACCTTTCCAGTGACCCATCCGCAGATGCAGCTCGTGATGAGGTTTGAAGCAGATATCGCGGAGGCCGGTAAAGACAAGAAGCTTGAGATTCAGTTGATGGATGAAGACGGGAAAAGATTGTTTGTACTGGGCGGTGAGTTCACGCTTGGACAAGCCCAGCCGGGAGAGGTCATGGGTTCAAACCATATACTGACCATCAACATGATGAAATTTGAAAATCCCGGAATGTATGAATTCAAGATCTTGATTAATGGTGAGCTCAAAGCGGAGGTTCCGTTAAAAGTTGTCAAATATCAGCCTCCTCCATCATAGCCTGATATTTCTGCTCAGCGTGATCTAAATCGCTATTGCTAAAGGGGGTGAGGTGGAGATGTTTGAGCTAAAAAGCCCGGCCTTTATGGAGGGGTCGCCGATTCCCCAGAAATACACCTGTGATGGGCCGGATGCCTCGGTGCCCCTTAGATGGACCGAACCGCCAGCCCAGACTAAGAAATTTGCCTTGATTGCGGATGACCCGGATGCCCCAGTGGGGACGTGGGTTCACTGGGTCCTCTACGACCTCCCTGGAGATTCTCGAGAGTTGCCGGAAGGAGTGCCTACCCAGGAGGTTCTTTCTGGTGGCGCCAAACAAGGGATGAATGACTTCCGGACGGTGGGCTATGGGGGCCCTTGTCCCCCCCGGGGAATGGTCCACAGATATTTGTTTAAGCTCTATGCCCTGGATCAGGCAACTGGGCTAAGCCCCAAGGCCACGAAACAACAACTCCTCCAGGCTATGAAGGGACATATCCTGGCCGAGGTGCAGCTCATGGGCCGATATAAGCGCTGAGCTCGCGCAGGCAGAGCCTGATGCTCGCTGAATTTTTAGTTGACAACTCGGGCTATGTTCTAATATGTTTTAGCTTTGGCTATTTTCAACACCATTGAAAGGACCTGAGGAGGAGAAGGCTATGCCCAAACCAAAATATCATGTCTTTGTCTGCACCACGACCCGCCCTCCGGGGCATCCCCGGGGTTCCTGTGCCGGTGACCGAAACAGCCGGGAAGTCATGATGAAGTTTTTCGAGGAGGTTGAGAAGCATAATCTTTTTGGTACGGCTATGATTACGGAGTCAGGCTGCCTGGGCCCCTGTGCCTTTGGGCCGACCGTGGTGGTCTATCCTGATGCTGTCTGGTACCAAAAGGTCATGCCTGAGGATGTGGGGGAGATCGTGGAGGGCCATCTGAAAAGTGGAAAGCCGGTCGATCGCCTGAAGATGCCTGATGAGATGTGGGGATGATGGAAGGAGAGGATTGGATGACTACCCTTGGCCATTTGATGAATAAGGATATCCAGAAGATCGATCAGGGGGCAACTGTTCAGGAAGCGGCCCTGAGGATGAAGGAGAAGAAGATCGGGTCCTTGCTGGTCGAAAAGGGAGGCCAGGTGGTGGGAATCATCACCGAGATGGACATTGTCCGAAAGGCGGTCGCTCTAGGTTTGGATCCAAAACAGAAATCGGTCGGCTCCATCATGAGTAGCCCAGTGATCACGTTGGATCAACAGCGGACCCCCAGGGATGCCCATGACCTGATGGGAGAGACAGGAGTCCGTCACCTTGGCGTTACACAGAATGGGAAGATCGTAGGAATCATTTCGGTCAGGGATGTTCTACTCTATTTCAAGGGTCAGTCAGAGCCCAAGATGGGGATCGACTAAATTCGATGGAGCGGTCGGAGCTTTTTTAAGCATCGATACAGAATGACCATGGATAAGAATACGGCCATTGAGACACACCGCTTAAGCAAATCCTTCGGTTCGACCAAGGCCGTGGAGGATTTGAACTTGACACTCTATGTGGGGGAGGTGTTTGGTCTGTTGGGACCCAACGGGGCCGGGAAGACCACCACGCTGCGGATGCTCCTGACCCTGCTCCGCCCAACCACAGGGGATGCGAGGATCTTTGGTTACGAGATCGTCCGGCAGGCCAGGGAGGTGCGGCGACTGATCGGCTATGTCCCTCAGGAGAAATCCGTGGATCGGTACATGACCGGAAGGGAACACCTTGAACTGATGGCATCCCTTTATCATCTGTCCGCCTCCGAGGCAAGAAATCGGGTCCGGGAAGTTTTAAAATTGGTGGAGCTGGAGGATAGGGCCAATGAGCTGGTGAGCAATTACTCGGGAGGGATGAAAAAGAAGCTGGACATCGCTTGTGGGTTGATCCCTCACCCGAAACTCATGTTTATGGATGAGCCGTCACTCGGGCTGGATGTGCAGAGCCGGCTACGGATCTGGGAGCATATCAGGGGCCTCAAGGCCAAGGGGATCACCATCCTCATGAGCACCAATTATCTAGAGGAGGCCGATCAACTCTGCGATCGCATCGCCATCATCGATGCCGGAAGGGTCAAGGCGATAGGCTCACCGCTAGAGTTAAAGAAGGGTCTGGGAGGGGATCGGATCTTGATCGAGCTGGGGCAGGGGGTCCCTTCGGATATTA
>DATECO010000251.1:0-2775 GCA_035286865.1 Nitrospiria bacterium
AATCTTGAATGTATTTCGGCTTCCCCGCGGTATGGAAAGGGGAACGTGTAATTTCATCAGCGACTACGGTCACGACGACCTGCGGTTCAACCCAGACATCCGGAGCCGCACCAGAATCGACTTGCGGGGGTTTCTCGGAGACCTTATAGTTATCTAATAACTCTTTTAACTCTTTCAATTGGTCTTCGCTAAATCCTGTCCCTATTCGGCTGATGGTTTTATACAAGTCATTTTCGGGATCATAGACAGCCACCAGAACCGCACCCAATCCGAATTGAGCTCTCTGCCCCTTCCCGAAATAAAAACCCACGATGCAGACATCCAGCGAATCCGTCAGCTCGCCTTTGTAGCTCCGCTTAAGCTTGATCCAATTAAAATTTCGCGCACCCGCGGTGTACGGGGCATCCAGCCGCTTGGCGATGATCCCCTCAAGCCCCCTCCCCACGGCCTGATCAAAGAATTGGCTCATTTCCTTGGGCTTTTCAGTCATAATCGCTTCGGAAAGTACAATCCGAGTGTCAGGGAGGATCAAATCCTTAAGTTTCTCTCGGCGCTCGATGTAGGGCCGATCGGTATAATCCCTCCCGTCCGCAAAGAGGAGATCGAAGGCAAAAAACTTTAAGGGCAATTCCTTAGCAATTTTGTCAATATCATACTTTCGCTTTCTCTGCATGGTGATCTGAAATGGATACAATTCCCCAGTGGACTCGTCATGGGCAATGGCCTCTCCTTCAAAGATTGCCTCCCGCGCGGCAATCTGCTGTTGGGTAGCCTCCACGATTTCAGGGAACATCGGGGTCGTCCTCTCCAGATTGCGTGAGAAGAGGTTGACTTCATCACCTTGCTTATGGACCTGTAGTCTGAAGCCATCGTATTTGACCTCAACTTTACAGCGGCCAATCTTCTCGATGATCTCCTCGGCCGAGGTCAATCGCTCGCAGAGCGCCATGCGGATTGGGTATCCCACCTTGACCCTGATCTTGTCGATTCCCTGTTCCCCTTTCTCAAATAACACCTTCCCTACGAGGCCGAGATCGGAACAGAGATTATAGGCCCGCTCCAATCGAGGCCGCTGCTCACGGCCCCCAAACCTGGCAAGGCTTAAGGCCTCTATCACCGCCGCATCTCCCACACCCAGCCGTAGCCTTCCCACCACAAACCGGGCAATATATTTTGCCTCTGAGGCCGAGGCCTGCAATAATAGATCCTGGAGAATCTGGATCTTTCTCGCAACGCTCCCCTCCCCCCCAGTCTTGGCGATCGATAAGAATTGCTCATACACCTCTATAATCGTTAACCCCCGGCCCCTCCCCTTGATCAATTCCGCTGCCGTCTTACCGAGATCACCCAGCCGTTTGAAATCACCCAAGACCCTTTCTGGCTCCTGTCCGGTCGCCCCAGCCAACGCCCGGAGCAGCAACTTTTCGGACATCCCCATCTCCAGGCCCTGAAACGAGGGAACAAGCTGACCCTGACTGAGATAAATAATTTTGTCGATCTCAGGGGCTTCGGCAATTCGGAACAGCTCAGCCAGGATATCAAACATCTCCAGCCGCTTGGGGGTAGCCTCCAGACGCTCAAAATATTTCACAAGCTCCGAAAATTTCATGGTTCACGTAGCATAAGGAATGGGGTCCTTAAGACCGGCCTCCTCAAACCCTTTTTTCCGCAAAATACAGCTATCGCATCGACCGCAGGCCTTCCGCTCTGAGGTGGGATCGTAGCAGCTGTGCGTCAGGTGAAAGGGCACGCCAATCTTTTGTCCCTCCCGGATGATCTGGGCCTTGGTCATCTGGATCAAAGGGGTCATGATCTCCAAGTGGAGTTTTTTCTCTACCCCAGCCTTTGTACCCAGATGGGCCAGGCGTTCGAAGGCATGGATGTATTCCGGCCGGCAGTCAGGATATCCGCTATAGTCCAGCACATTCACCCCAATGAAAATTGCCTCCGCACCAATCACCTCGGCCCACGCCAGGGCAAAGGACAAGAAGATTGTATTACGAGCGGGGACATACGTGACCGGGATTTCCTGACTGATTTGATCCTCGGATCGGTCCTTAGGGACCTGGATATCGCTGGTGAGGGCCGACCCCCCAATCTGGCGTAGGTCTACCTTCATGATCCGATGATCCTTCACGCCAAAAAAATTGGCAACCTCTGTAGCTTTCTCGATCTCAAGGATGTGCCGCTGGCCATAATCAAAGCTGAGGGCATAGAGTTCATACCCCTCCGCCTTGGCAATGGCCAGGGCAGTGCTGGAATCAACACCCCCACTGCATAGAACAATGGCCTTCTTCATATAAAACTCTGGAAGGAATCACACAAATTTGACATCATGAGAGAGGTTCGATGTTTGATACGGATCCACAAGGATAATACAGGATTGATGAACAAGATGCAAACGTGACAGGTGACCCAAGAACAGAGATAGACACACTATCTCCTCAGTTCATCAGTCATTGCGAGCACCCGACCTGCCTGCCGGCAGGCAGGAGGGTGCGTGGCAATCTCTATGTAAGATGCTGGGATTGCTTCGCTGCCTGCTTCGCCTTTGGCTCGCAGCTTCGGCTCGCAATGACAGCTCTCTATTTCTGTTCTTGGGTTCAACCGTTTGCTATAGGAAAAACTCCACATCTTTGCTGATACTAAATGGTATGTTAGATCTTGATTCTACTCCTAGGTGACAAATATCAATGGACCGATATATCATGCCTGGGTTGGAACTCCTTCCTTTTTATCTCGTGGCCTTGGCCCATTAGCCCTATATCCAGGAAA
>DATECO010000252.1:0-12263 GCA_035286865.1 Nitrospiria bacterium
TAATATGCCTTTCAAACGAAAGCAAAAGTCTTTCCATGGCCTGTGAGGCTTCATGGATAGACTGTTCAATCTCTCCCTTCATTCTATCTGTGGGGGCCCGTGCGGCTACACATAGAGAGTGGTCCTCCGATGCCCCCGCACCCCGCGCTCGCCCTGGCAAAGCCAGAGGCTCACTTTATCTATTATCCTTTACCCCAGTGCTGCTCATCAGATGACTTTCGAGGCTGTAGCTGGACTTTCGAGGTCATTGCGATAAACCCTCGCCAAAAATCAATTCCTCTGGGGTGGTGATCTCATCAAGACAGGTTAAGCAATGAATGGACAATTCCTTGGCCTGCCTCAGATTCTGGTGATCATGAAAAACATCGCTTTCAACTGCAGGCCCTCCGCAGTCTCTATGGGTCACAGTAATCATCTTGATCTCTCCGGGGATTCACCAATCACATTCATGACACCCACCCCTTTTTTCCTTAAAAACTTCACCTGTAGACGGTCTCGCGGTCCCATCAAAGCGTTTTGGCCCTCGGGTCCGGATTCGACCCCACGGGAATTGTTTGGAGCAGAATCGAATCAACCGCAGCACCGAAAAACGTCACCTCTAAGTTCTGTCTATGTCGGAGGAATTGGTCCAGGACATAGCGACCCCGGCTAACAGGGTCCCAGCAATTAGAGGGTTCCACCGTTTTTAAGAATTCACGAGCCGCCTCCTGGTATCGGGTAAGACCTTCCTCCGTCAGGAGGTCAACCCGAGTTCCTTTAGAGGTCTTTAGGTCCTCCACAAAGATAACATCGCCTCGGATGGTAATTGTCACATGTTTTTTTTCTATATATCGCCCGACAATGGAAATAAACCCCTTATCCTCAACCTCCTGGACCTGGTTACCGATTTGGTATGTCCCCTCCCTCAGCCGTGTTCTGAGGCTGAAGCAAGTTCCACCTGTTGTATCTCTCACCAAGACCATCCAGTTTTCTTCGCTAGGGCTCTTGATGAAGTACATGCCGATGACCCCGATATTCAGCCGGAAGATGGGGGAGCTGAAACGAAAATCTGTATTGCCCATTCCTCCTATAAAAGCATGCTCAATGTATCTAGTCTCATTAGTGAAAATTCGTGCCTTGAAGCCACCCTCAGCCACTTCTCTCACCTTGCCTTCCTCAACGAGCCTGGACAGGTCGGCCAGAATTTCATTGACGAGCTGCTGTTGCTGATTTGGGTCCTTAGCGGCAGTGGGGTTGAGGGTGGCGGCAAGACCCTGTGCTGCAAAAACACGGTGAGGCTCCTGCTCCAGGATGTGCCATATCTTATCCTTCTGACCGGCCGAGGTTACCTCCATGGGCATGGTCTCCAATGTCCGCAATAAAAAAACCCCACGGCTTTTTGGCCATAGGGTTGATTTGGTTCAAAAAGATTAATCATCCTTGATAGGCCTGGCCAAGCGCAGCGGACTCCGCCTTATCCTTGCCAAGCACGATCTCACCTGTAGCGCCATTTACGGGGGCCATCAGGATGGCATTGTGCTTTGCGGCGTTACAGACCACCACGCATAGCTCGCAGCCTTTGCATTTGTCGATGACCACGTAGGCCTTCATCTGTCGCGTATCTAGCTTGATACAGTCGGCTTCCGGGCAATACATGATACAGAGCCGGCAGCCCTTCTGGGCTACGCACTTATCATCCTCAACAAATGCTACATTATACATCTAACAATTCCTCTCGCTTGAACGATTTTTCAGACGGCTACCACAACCTTCTGGCTCTCAGCCCAGGCTGCTGCAATTTCGTAGCTTTTACGAATGGTCGCCATGTTCTTTTGCAGGAGGTGCTCCTTTTTGGCAAACTTCTTCTTGATGGCCTCATCCAGTGAGGCCGTACCCCCAGAGGCCACGAACTTCTTGCCAAACCGCTCCTGGATCGCCAGGTCCAGGGCCTCCAGCGTCACCACCTTGGTGATCCCTGATACCGCCCCAATCATGGCCATGTTGGTGGAGAGTTCTGTCCCCGCAACCTCTAGAGCCAGGGAGGTCCCATCAAAGGAATAGACCGCTACATTCAGGTTGGCCAGGTATTCTTTGTCCTCATCGGAGAGGAGCTCCGAATCAGAATTGATGATCACCAGGCCATTCTTCTTGATTCCCGAATAAAACGGCATGGTGTAGCTCTTCGACATGGTGATCACCTGAGGGTGGTACACCATAATGACTTCCGGGTAGACAAGCTCACCCCGATCGTAGATACGATCGGGCCCGATCCGTACGTAGCTTTCGGCCGGGGCCATTCGTTTTTCAGCCCCGAAGAAGGGGTTGGAGATCGAGTATTTCCCGTCTTTGTTGGCGGCCATGGCCATCACATGGGCCGCGGTCACCGCACCCTGGCCACCCAGTCCCGACATCCGTATATTGATCCGCCCTTTCATATAACGTGGGACCTCCTTCCCGATACTGCCCTTGAATTGCCCACTAACCCGCAATCTGTGGTTGTGGTTTCTGGGGGGTCAGGCTTGTAAGATATTGTTTGGCCTCGTCTGTGATGTACTCTTTAAAGGCGAATCGTCCCTCCTTACCTTCAGAGTCTCTCATCTCCTGCAGCCCTTCCATGCTGTTTTTTCCGATCTCCAAAATGCAGGGGGTGTAAAGCTGAATGTAAGTTGGGCCGATTTCACGTGCGATATAGACCGCATTCTTGAGTACCCGCTCCACCAGACCAGGCTTACTGACGGTCAGGCAGGCCACATAGTGGCAACCCGAATCCCATGCAATCTGAGGTAGGTTCACCTTTTCAAATTTCTTGCCCACGGGCGCCATCTTGGCCACAAATCCTTTCCTCATCAACCCCGATTCCTGTCCCCCGGTGTTGGCGTACAGTTCATTGTCAAAACAGATGGTGGTGAACTTTTCCCCTCGAAACCACGACTGGATCGTCATATCAACGCCAATATCCACTGTAGCCCCATCGCCCGCCAGTACCACCACGTCCTTCACCCGGTCGGGAAATCTTACCATCAGGGCCCGCTTCAGACCTGTGGCAACGGCATTTTGGTTTCCAAACAGGGAGTGGATGTTATGAACGGCCACCATCGGGAAGACCAGGCTGGTGCACCCGGTGGAACCCACCATGACGGTGTCCTCGGGATTGGGCAGGGACGCCAGGATGTATCGGAAAGCAATGGATTCAGGGCAACCCGCACAGAGGGAGTGGTCTTCGATCAATTCCTTGGATGTGCCAATATCTTTCCATCCCCGCCCTTCTTTGCCATAGGTGGCCTGTTCCACCAGATCCCGATATTCCGGGGGCATGATGTCATAGAATTCGTCACAGATTTTGATTTTCTCTTTGCTCATAACGGCCTCTCCTCATCCCTGTTTGTCAGAGTACTCTCGATATGATGTTTCTGTCACTCGTCACGACCTCAACTGCCACGCCCGGCCAAAATACTTCCCTTCAACAGGCCGAGTGTCTTCTGAATCCTTTCGACAATGACTTCAGGAGGCATGGTCATGCCGCCAGCCACATGGGGACCGGCAATCACCCGCTCATTATTGGGAATGCAGGCCTTAATCTCCTGGGCCAACCAGCCTATGATATTAAACTCCGGGATAAAGATCCATTTGGCGTTTTTGGTCGCCTCTCGGATCTCATGGTAGGGAAAAGGACGAAGCGACTTGATTTTCACCAGACCGACCTTGATCCCTTCATCTGCCAGCAGCCGAATCGCTTCACGCCCCGGGGCAACGGCGGTTCCCGATGCCACAATCAAAATCTCGGCATCTAGATCCTCGGTCTCGATGAGGTCTCCGATCAGTGCAACGGTGTGTTTTCTGGAGCGTTCACAGGCCGCACGGGTCTCCTGTTGCCAGGAGGCATGCGTCATATAACTGATATAGTTGGATTTCATCACAAAGGGATCCCGCATCATCCGGACCGGGGGACTTTCCATATCCATGCATACCACAGGTGAGCGATAGGGGTCATAAGGAGGGAGACACATGTCTGACGGCGTCAACATGACGGTGTCCTTGGTGTGGGTCACAAAGAAGCCATCGCAGCAGACCGCAATGGGAAGATGCACATCCGGCTGCTCCGCCACGATGTATCCCTTTAAGATCCAGTCATAGAAGTCCTGGGCAGTCTCCGCATGCCACACCAGCATGCCTGTCCCCAGGAGAAAATACATCTCGAGGGTGTCGGGCTGGATGCTGAGGGGTGAATTGATCCCGCGACAGGTCACGATCACCTGGATTGGCAATCTTGCCCCTACCCACATCGGGAAGTTCTCAAAGGCCCTAAGAGTTCCAGGGCCCGCGGTGGTGGTAAACACCCGCGCACCGCCAAAGGCTCCGCCCGCGCACTGGGACATCACGGCAAATTCACTTTCCCCGCGCATGTAGTCAGCCACATAGCCCTCGGCGTAAAGTTCCCCGATGAGGGCTGCGGCCTCGCTCTGCGGGGTGATGGGATAGGCCACCATGAGGTCGACACTGGCCCGTCGGATCGCCTCCTTGATCACCTCACTCCCCGTCATAAAACTTGCCTCTCGGGGGGCCTCAAAGAAGAGATAATTGGGGTCTACATACTTCTGGCCTTTTTTGTTCAGCGTTCCTATTAAGGACTTGGTCTCCACGTGGCCTCCTTGTTAAGATAGAAGTTTATCGAATTCATGAATGCTTTTGATGCCGCCCATCCCCCGACACGGTTTCCTGCGGAATCCCACCGTTCTTCAGCTTGCTCACCCACTCAGCCAGCCGCATGATCTTCTCAGCGGTTGCATCACGAAATGACACCATAGCATCCTCATGCCCTGCCTGGGCACACATCGCGATCGTATAGCAACTGGTCCCGGCCCGAATAATTTTTAATGAGAGATTGGCCAGATGACAGTGCACCCCTACAAACATACAGACATCATTTTTGTTGTGCCAGATGGTCAGGTTAGGGTGATTGGGATTAATCTCCACCTCCGGATTGATCTTGGGGTACTTCGGGCGGTAGTCAGGCATAGGAATGATCCGGGCCGGAATGGTATCGGCCAAGATCTTAATGGCCTTGGCCTTTTGGGCAGCCTTTTCGTTCCAGTTCCACAGGACCAGGGGACCTGGGTAAATAATAGGGACCTTCGCTTCCAGGAATTTTCTGGCCACGTGCTCCATGGCCTCCTCTTCCGGGACAATCCTCCCCTCGATATGGGCCTGACCTGGATCAGGTAATACGATGCCCATACAGGCCGCCGCGGGGGGTAGATAGGCCTCTGGTCCCGCTAGCACCCTATACCTTTCTTCCATCTATTACCCTCTTTCTTTTAGTAATAAAATCTGGGAAAACTATATTATAAATATACCCTGACTTTGTGCAGTCTGTCAATATATTTTAGAGAAAATAGTGATAAAAGACCTATATATAGGTCTATAGCCCTACGAATGCCTTACCTGTATAAATACAATAGCACACTCCAGGGCTCTGTTCAAGGGAAAAAGGTCTAACTGCCCTCAAAAAATCAAAAAATTAATCGGTAACAACAATCTTATGTAAGTGTTCTCAAAATTCCCTTCGTCCCTCCAGTGATTTGATCAGGGTTACCTCATCCGCATATTCAATATCCGCCCCCGCAGGAATACCACACGCAATTCGGGTGACCTTGATCCCCAGGGGCTTGATCAGCTTAGCCAAATAGAGGGCCGTGGCCTCCCCCTCCATTGTGGGATCGGTGGCCAGTATCACCTCCTGCACCTTAGAGGTCCCCTCCCCCTGAAGGCGATCCAAGAGCTCCTTGGTCTTAATATCCGCGGGGATCATACCCATCTGACCGGGGGACGGGCCATTCAGTGGTGAAAGCGTCCCCACCAACACATGATAGAGGCCTCTATATTCTCCCGTGCGATCTATTGCGTACAGCGTGCTGGGCTCCTTGACCACTAGCACCCTGGTCTGGTCTCGCTTCGGATCACGACAGATTGCACAGACATCCTCTTCCGAGGCATTCTGACAGAGGTTGCACAATCTCAACCGGTCTTTTACATCCAGAATAGCCTGGGCAATGTCCTTGGCCTCCTGGACTGGCATCTTCAGGAGAAAAAAGGCCAATCTCTGAGCTGTTTTTTGACCGATTCCAGGCAGCTTTTTGAGTTGCTCGATCAGCCGGTCAAATACCTTATTTGACATCACCACTCCACCATGGTATGTAGGGGCCCGTGCTAGGATTCGTTAACCATTATATGTTAATCGTTCTGAAATTCCCGCGATTAACGAATCACCATTCACGAATAACGTCGTTTGCCCCCACACCCCGGCCAGTCACTGGCAAAGCCAGATGCCTGGCCATCACTTATATGTGGGGGCCCGTGCGGATGTACCTAAAACGGGTCCTCCGATGCCCCCACACCCCGGCCAGTCACTGGCAACCCGCCTGAGGCGGGCAGATGCCTGGCCATCAAAACAGACCCGGGATCTGAAGTCCTCCTGTGATAGCCTTCATCTCCTCTGCCATCATGGCCTGCGCCTTTTTGAGGGCCTCATTTACGGCCGCAATGATGAGGTCTTGTAGCATCTCAATGTCACCGGCCTTCATCACCTCCGGGTCTATTCTGAGGGTAAGAATCTCCTGGCGTCCATTGGCTATTACCGTGACCATCCCCCCACCTGAAGTGACCTCTACAGTCTTTTTTCCCGCCTCTTCTTGGACCTTCATCATTTTTTCCTGAAAGGCCTGGGCCTGCCTCATGATATCCCCAAACATTTTTTTCGACATCTCTTCCATTATCCCTTTCCCCCAATGACCTCAAAACTGTCTAATGACGATTTGATCGACCCGCCCCCGAGCGATCCGCCTAATCCTCCGCCTCAGGCGGATGAAGCGGAGGATAAGTGGGAGGAGGATGGAGCGGGTGGATTATGAGAGCGATTTGGGGTCGACGATCTCACCCCCGAGGATTTTTAAGGCCACCTTCACTACGGGATGAATATCACTCGTTGTTTTTTCCTCTATCATGGGGGCTGTATTTAAAACAGCACGAAATTTCATTGATTTTTTAAAACATTCTTTGAGCAATGAAGTGATCAGGCCGAGATTCTCCTCCTTTCGAATAAGATCTATAAAAAAGGAGGAGGTCTGGGGATAACCGATGACCAGTTCCGCGTCTGTGGCACTCATCAATAGGCCCTGATCTAAGTAAGAA
The DNA here is from genome assembly GCA_035286865.1 of Nitrospiria bacterium. Classification (GTDB taxonomy): domain Bacteria; phylum Nitrospirota; class Nitrospiria; order DATECO01; family DATECO01; genus DATECO01. The sequence goes on from DATECO010000252.1 coordinate 7,168, forward strand.
GCCAAATAGGGGCGTTGGGCCTTGACCCTTTGGACGACTCTCTGCCACTGTCCCGAAACGTCGACTGGTAAAGCGTCCGAAGCCTCCCTAGAAAGTTTAAGTGGCGCCGTATGGTCCTCCAGAGACATTTCAGTCGGGCGGCTACCGGCAGATCCTGACCGCCTGGCAGGCATCTGCTCCAGGGGAAAGACAGGATCATCCGCCTTAGATTGAGGATCTCCTCCATCAGCCTGCATCTCCTGGCCTGTGGTATCTTCAGTTGTCGGTGGGAACCCGTGCGGTCCAACTGAGGCAGAGGAGGAGATCACATCTGCGGAATGCTGAAGCCGTCTTTCAAGCGACATGACCTTCTCCAGGATTTTTTCGATGGATTCTACCGGCTCGATCCGGGCCGCCCGCACCACGGCCATTTCTAACATAAAAGGGGGATAAAAGAAGTTTTTGATCTCCTCATACGTCTGTGCAAAGACACTAAATAGCCACTGAAGTTCCTCCACTGAAAAACCCCGGGAGAGGGCATTGAGTTCTTCTATCTCCTCAGAAGGGCATTCCACAATGGCCTCAGGCTGCTTGGCGATCTTGAACACCAACAGGTCCCGTACCAGCTCCGCCAGATCATGGCAAAACTGCCTAAGGTCATGCCCCTGATCCACAAGCTCCTGGACCTGCCCCACCGCCCCGGCTGCATCCTTCTTTTGGATGGACCTGATCATGCCAAGGAGCTGCTGGCGATTGACCACCCCCATTACTGTCAGTAAATCCTCCTGCCTGACCTGCGATCCCCCGTAAGCCACGACCTGGTCCAATAGACTCAAGGCGTCCCTCATACTGCCCTCTGCCCCCTTCGCCAGAAGAAACATCTCTTGCTCACCAATCTTGATGCCCTCCTGAATCGCAATCTGACCCAATCGGCCCACCATATCCCTTCGGGAGATCTTCTTGAACTGAAACTGCTGGCAGCGGGAACGGATGGTGGGAGGTATCTTGTTCGGCTCAGTGGTGGCAAAGATAAAGACAACATGGGGTGGGGGCTCTTCCAATGTCTTGAGCAGGGCATTGAAGGCCGAATTGGAAAGCATGTGGACCTCATCTATAATATAGACCTTGTGCTTGCCCTGAATAGGAATGTACTTGACCATCTCACGAAGCTCGCGGATATCCTCTACGCTCGTGTTAGAGGCCCCATCGATCTCCAGCACGTCCACCGATACCCCGCCAGAGATCTCCTGGCAAGGAGAACAACGGTTGCACGGGAGGGGGGTAGGTCCTTCAGCGCAGTTGAGGGCCTTGGCCACGATCCGGGCCATCGTGGTCTTTCCCACTCCCCGGGGCCCCGAAAAGAGGTAGGCATGGGCAACCTTACTGACCTTCACGGCGTTCTGCAGCGCACGAGCTATGTGGACCTGTCCGATGACATCGTCAAACACCTGGGGTCGCCATTTGCGCGCTAAGACTTGATAGGTCATATGGATCAGTCGTTAGTGGTTAGTGACCGTTACGAAATAAGTTGAACAACCCATGTTTTTTAAAAAACCGAAAACAATATGTCATTCCCACGCCCCAAATAATATGTCATTCCCGCAAGTTTGTAGCGGGAATCCAGGTCTTTAAATATCTGGACGCCCGACCCGCCTGCCGGACGGACAGGTAAAATTATTCGGGCATGACGGGCCGACTTGTATTAGTTATTTCGCGACAGCTCCTTAGTGTCGAGTGATGAGTATTGATCATAGTTTTCACTTAACACTCATCACTGGCCACAAAACACTTTAGTTATTAAGGAAGACCGGGTGACCTGCGGCACCCAGGAGAGATTGCTTACCGTTGCTTCCTTCCGGACCTGGCGGGATTTGCAGGCTCCTGTCGCACAGGGCCCGGTCTTCCTTATTATTTAATACGTTCATACAGAATGCTCGCGTCTGAGGCGCTCCAACTTATCCTCTACATTCAGAAGCTTTGACCAATGGTGGAGGTAGCCCCAGTCCAGCCGGGTCTTTTGAACCGCCACGATGCTGCTGGCATCCTCAATGTCCTTGGCCCGATCCGCACCGAGCTTTGATAGAATCGTATCCTCTGGGGAAGCAAACCAAACTGTTACACCTAATAGGGTGCCCTTCTTTCTTCTGTCGAAGGCAACCTGATCATAGGCCGTCCGGATCAACCACAAATCGATACGGTAGGGATGGCTAGAACTCTTCACCGTGATCCGATTACCGATTCTGAGGATCTGTTCGGCATCCTCAGGTCGAAGGTCAAAACCCAGCCTCTTCATCATCCGGATCACCAAGGGGAGACCCTGTCCGTCCAGCTTGACCACCAGGTCAATATCAAAGGTGGCCCGGGGCATCCCGTGGTAGTTAGCCGCCCAGCCTCCCACAATCATATAGGAGAACCTGTAGCGACGCAAGGACCTGGTCAATGCCTGAAAGACGGTCCCGAAACCTTTGAAGGTACGTCCCATAAACAGCGTTCGACTTCCTGGCGCAGGGCCTTTTGCCCCAGATGAGGTTCGCGCCCGTTGATCCCCGCAACCAGCATCTCCAGGGCCACATCGGTCAAATCAAAACCCATCCGTACCTTTTCGGCCCCACTCAGTTTCTTGAAGGTCTTGATGGTTTCGCTGTCCCCCCAGGGTTTCACGGATTTGCTGTTCAAATACTTATCATCAATAACGAACCACAGTCAAAGGCCATAGGTTATCGGTGATAATTGCAAAGCAATTTGTCCGGCGGAGCCTTTTAGAAAAAGTTCGAACTCATTTTAAGAGAAATCCGTTAGATTTGCAATGAAAAGATGGAGGATCACAAGCGTGGGTATTATAGCAAGGTTAGGCTAGCGTAAGTTCAGCCTTTTGACCGACTGTCACGTCCCATCCAGTAAATTTACAAACAGTTAACTTTTTATCGCAGAGAACAGCATCTTTTCACCGTCACCCAAAAGTTGTATACTGGGTTCATGAATCCTGAACACTCCCACCTTTCCAAAAAAGAGCGCAGACAACTAAGAAGAGGGGAAAGAATCGCCGCTGAGCAGCATCAGACGCGAAGGCGGTTTACGCGTCGCATCGCGCTCTGGTCTTCGGTCCTGATCGGAATCGGCACCGTGGTCTTCATGATCGTGAAACTCTCAACCCAACCTCCTGCAAGCGGGGTTCCGGTTGTTCCATCGCGCATCGAGATCACGCCGGAGGATTGGATAAAGGGTGAAAGTGGGTCCAAAGTGGTGCTGGTTGAATACAGCGACTTTCAGTGTCCTGCCTGTGGCACCTATTACCCGATCCTCAAGCAACTCTATAAAGAGTTCGGCGATCGCCTGCAATTTGTCTATCGTCACTTTCCGCTGGAGCAACATCGGCATGCCGATCTGGCTGCCCGAGCTGCGGAGGCCGCAGGCCGGCAGGGGAGGATCTGGGAGATGCATGACCTCCTATTCGAAGGTCAGGCGACATGGGCCAACCAGAATCATCCCGAAGAAATGTTCATCGGCTACGCCCGGCAATTGGGGCTTGACATCGAGCGATTTCGTGCCGATTTAGACTCTCGGGAGGGCAAGAAAGCCGTCGAGGAGGATCGGATCAGCGGGAATCGAGTCGGTGTTAACAGTACCCCGACTTTTTTTCTCGACGGGGTCATAATCCAGAACCCACGAAACTACGATGAATTCAGAAATCTCCTCCAACAGGCCATCGAGAGCCGTTCCTAATTGGATCATCGCTTCATTCCTGGTGATAAGCTTCATCGGCTTCGCCGACGCCACATATCTTACCGCCAAGCATTATTCCGGCACACCACTCGAATGTTCCGTCTTTGAGAGCTGTGAAAAAGTGACAACCAGCCGGTATGCCACCGTCCTCGGCATTCCGGTAGCCCTTCTCGGTGCGATTTACTACCTTGCAATCTTTCTTTCATTGATCGCTTATCTTGATCTCAGGAGGGAAGGAATCTTATCTTTTACGGCCCTCTTTACGATTGTCGGGCTCCTTGCATCGGCCTGGTTTGTGTATCTTCAGCTTTTTGTGATCCAGGCGATCTGTCCCTACTGTATGGTTTCGGCCGTCGCCTCCACGGTATTATTTTTATTGGGAATGCTTGCACTAAAGAAAAAGAGGGTCTCCTGTTGACCTCCAATTGGCTGACGCGGATGTATGCCTTGCAGTCACACCGCAACAACATTCACGATACCCAATTATGGGGGAGAGGGAGGGATTCGCTACGTGCACTGCCAGGGTCGCTTCGCGACCGCTCATAATGTTTGACGGGTAACTTCTAACCGAAAATCAGAGGATATACTTCCCGCGAACTAGTACCCACTCGAATCACAATCTTGTACCCTTTCGAATCTTAACAGTTACAAGTTAAATGTTATGAGTAAAAATTGCAGAGCAATTTTTCTGGCGGAGAGGGAGGGATTCGAACCCTCGAGAGAGCTTTTGACCCCCTACACGCTTTCCAGGCGTGCCAGTTCAGCCACTCCTGCACCTCTCCCAGAGTCGCTTCGCGACCACTGATAACTTTTAACTTGTAACCTTCCCAAGCTGTGGGGAATACTCTAGGTTATACTTTGAGAGTACTAAGATCACGCTTTCTATTTGACACACGCATAAAGTTAAAATTTAAATGTTATCAGTGAATATTGCGAAGCAATATTTCTGGCGGAGAGAGAGGGATTTGAACCCCCGATGGAGTTACCCCCATACCTGATTTCGAGTCAGGCGCCTTCAACCGCTCGGCCATCTCTCCCAGAGTCGCTAAGGCGACTACTGATAACCTATAACATTTACCTGATCCCCTCATTCATTCCCATCAAGCGATGGGAGAACTGGAGAAGTGACACTATTGGCCATCTTCTCTGTCTTGGTCCGTAACCGGCTAAAAAAACCCTGCAACAGTTCCTGGATCTCCGGTTCAAGTGCTCCATGAATGACCTCTATCCGGTGGTTTAACCGGGGTTCCTGTGGGATATTAAAGATGGATCCGCAGGCCCCGGCCTTGGGGTCCCTGACTCCGAATACTAACCGTGAGATCCGCGCCTGGACCATTGCCCCAGCACACATCGAACAGGGTTCCATGGTCACATACAGGTGGGCCCCGGTCAGC
>DATECO010000253.1:0-2330 GCA_035286865.1 Nitrospiria bacterium
CTGAGGAGGATGCTCCCCTTATCGATATTCTGTCCCTCAGACAAATAAATGGCCTTGACGCGACCCGCAATCTCAGACCGAATCACCACTGATTCGTTTGCCTGGAGTGAACCCACGGCGCTGACCTCCATTGGTACCGTATCGACACGCACCCGTACCGCTTCTACCGGCATGGCGTACGGTGGGCTGATGCCAGGCCGCTGGATTATGGTACCCTTCCGATAATATGATACACCCCAGGCAAGAATGCCAATGGCAGCGATGGAAACTGCAATCCAAACCCATTGAGTACGATTTTTCATTAGAATGATCTCCGTCCCATTAACTGACTCAAGCTCCTTTATATGCCGGTTCGCGTTCCCGCAAGAATTTGAGGAAGAAACACCCCACTCTCCCTACCCTTATTTCACAATCTCCAACTTGTGATCCTTCCAGGCGCGAAATCCGCCCTCCAATTCCATCACCGGATACCCCTTGCCTGCGAATTCCACCGCCGCGGTAGCAGCCAAGTGACAGACCTGTGAATAACAGTACAACACATTGATTTTGTCTTTGCGTAGACCGGACAGAGAGTCCCATTTATCCTTTGGTAGGTTGACGGCACCTGGAATATGGCCTTCGGCATAATCTTCCGCCGCTCGCACATCCACAATATTGATATTTTCTCCCTGCCTAATCATCCGTTCCAATTCAACCGGTCCGGTGGTAAAGGCCATTTTGGCCTCAAAATATTCCCTCGCCTTGGCGGGATCATTGATCTTCATTTTTGTCACCATTTCTCATCCTCCTCAGATACTATGTTTTGCTAGACCTCATTTACCATTCACTTGTGCCGCCATTTCCAAAATGAGCACCTCTCAGGCCTTGGGACGAAGGATTCTCAGCCACCAAGAAATAAGCTGAGGAATCCGGCCCTGGAAAAACTTCTCGACAAAGTATTGATCGCTCACCCGCTTGTTTACCTGGGCCTGGGTGGGATAGACATGAATCATCCCTGAGATATCCTTCACGGTGGCACGCTTTTTAAGTGCCAGGGCATATTCGTGGATGAGATCCCCCGCATTCGCGGCCAGGATGGTGCAGCCGATGATCTTGCCATTTGCCCGGGTAAGAAGTTTGACCATACCTTTGGTCTCGCCTTCAATGATATGGCGATCATTGTCACTGACCTTATATCGCCAGATCCTATAGCCTTTCTCTCCAAGCTCCTGCTTGGCCTGCTCCTCGGTTAGCCCCACCTGGGCCAGTTCTGGATCGGTAAAGGTGCACCAGGGAACCACCCGATAATCGGCTTTACGCCGCAGGATGGGAACCAGGGCATTAAACACCACCAGGCCTGCCTCATACTCGGCCATATGGGTAAAGGGAAAGCCTCCGGTTACATCACCACAGGCATAAATCCGCGGGTTCGTGGTTCGCATGGATCGATCCACTTTGACCCTCTGCTTGTCGTACTGGACACCCGCCCTCTCCAATCCTAATCCTTCTACCCTTGGACGTTTTCCGGTGGCCAAGAGGAGAGCATCCCCTTCTACCACAAAGAACTGGCCGTTGCGGGTGCAGTGGACAAGAATCTTCCCGTTCTGCTGCTCGACCTTCGTGGGCCGAGCATTGACCTCCACACCCACCCCTTCCTTCACCAGCATCTGGTGAAGCAGACAGGCCACTTCCCGATCGTCCTTATTAAGAATGCAATCCAGCGTCTCGATGATGGTGACACGGCTTCCCAGCCGGTAGAAGGTCTGGCCCATCTCGCACCCGATCGGGCCTCCGCCCACAATCAGAAGATGCTCTGGCTGTCGGGACTGATCAAAGAAATTCAGGTGGGTCATATAGGGCACCCGATCGATGCCCTGAATGGGGGGGATGAGAGGATCCGCACCGGTTGCGATGCAGAAACGTCGTGATTTGAGAATGCGACCATTCACCTCAAGCCGGTCGGGGCCGGCAAAGCTGGCTCGGCCCAGGATCACTTCAACACCCATTTTTCGGAACCGCTCTGGATCATCATGGGGCTGGATTGCCATGATCACATCCCGCATGTGCTGCATCACCTTCCTGAAATCCACCTGGACCCTCTGGTCTGTAAAGCCATACGCGCTGGCATGCTCCATCAGGGATTTTATCTTGGCCGACTTGATCAGGGCTTTGCTGGGAACACAACCTGTCCACAAACATTCACCCCCTAACCGTTCTTGCTCGATGAGTGCCACTTTGGCCCCGAGCCGGGCCCCTCCACTGGCGACCACCAGGCCGCCAGCGCCGGCACCGACCACGACCAAATCGTATGTCTCCACGACTTTGCTCCCCACCCATCTACGGGATGATCA
>DATECO010000254.1:0-3963 GCA_035286865.1 Nitrospiria bacterium
ATCCACATAAAGCTCGACTTCATTCCCGTCAGGGTCAGTCAAGTAAAGGCTCTGGCTTACAGTGTGATCACTCATACCAAAGATGGTGATACCTGCCTTCTCAAGCTCGGCCTTTGCATCCCGGAGCTCTTCAAGAGAATCGCCAATCTTAATTCCAATATGGTAAAGCCCCAGCCGATGGCCCTTCGGTGGGCCAGGTGCATCCCCGACCTGCATCAATAAAAATTCGTGATGAGTCCGGCCAGAGGTTAAGGCTGCAGCCGCGCCCCCAAACGCGCGCCCAATTTCCCGGAACCCCAGCAGGTCTCGGTAAAAGGCCATAGAGCGTTCCAGATCTTTCACGTAAAACACGACATGACCCAAATAATGTGCCTTTATCAACTCTGGCCCCCTGATAAGAGTCCTTGAATCTGTTTGCTCAGGATCCCAACGAGCCCGTCACGATTTTCTAAGGTCACGGTGAACATCTGCACGTCCGGACGGCACCTCACTTGATTAAGAAAAGGATGGGCTCGTTCTTGAATCACACCGAGCAAGGTTGTCTTACTTTCCAAAGCAACCACGACGGACTTTTTAAATTCCTCTGAGAAGAGTTCCATCCGGCCCATTTCATCGATGACAATAAGCTTGGCTTTCGGGATCGCCTCCAAGATGGCCGGAACCCCAATCTTATCCATGACACTGATGTCCACACAGTATTTTCCCACACGAAAGGGGCTTTGAAATTCTACGTGAGAAAGGATCCCGCTTTTTCCATCCCATGTCCTCAGTAGAAAGCCCACCCTGACTCCCTTTTCCCGAATCTCATGCGTATAAAAACCACCGACTGGAAGTTTTAAGGTCTTCACCACCCGTTCAATCAGGGTGGTTTTCCCCACACCCGGTCTGCCTGTGACCAGGAGATTCTTAGCGCGGACCATATTTTCAGACTACCGAATCTATCAAGTAGTTTATTAGATTATTTCTCTAACCATATGAAGTCATTAAGATCTAACGGAGGACTTGAAATGGCCAGGAAAACGAATTCGCCGGAGCCCGCTTTCAGGATTGAATGAGGCAATCCTTTGGGAATTAAGATGAGGTCTCCCACTGTGACGGTTTCTTTTTTATCCCCCAAACGGACCTCTCCCCGCCCTTTTAAAATATAAACAAAATGATCAGAGACTTCATGTGTATGAAGTTTTGTCCCGGGATCTCCGTGAGTCAAGATCATATCGGCCGTGGGAGTTTTAAGCAAACTGGCCCCTCGGATGCCAGGGATATTTATTGGGAATTCTTTGATTTGGTCAAGGTGTTTCACCTCTGGGCGAAGAGGTGCCTGCGCTGCAGCACTGGATACAAAGATCCCTATCACTAGCATCATTCCGATCAATAACCATTCATGATGAGAGCCTTTCATTGACTTTCCTCCATCGTTCATTAATAGCGGGTGTGGACCTCAATGTACTCGATGCGTCCACGGTCATTGATAAAGGCGTTCGCAATCCAACTGATCAATGACAGAAATAATGCACCAAACACCGCTGACCAAAATCCATACACATGAAAACCCTTCACCAAGTTTCCGGCAAGGTACAGCATGAATCCATTGATCACCAGAGCGAATAGACCCAGGGTTAGAATTGTAATCGGCAGGGTGACCAATAGAAGGATAGGTCGCAGAATCGCATTAATCACGCCGAGAACAGCCGCTGCTACAAAAGCGGCGAGTATGTTATCCACCTCAATGCCCTTAATCACCTGGCTGATCAGGATCAATGCGAGGGCGTTGATGATCCACCGAATCAGAAGTCCTTTCATAGGCCCCTTCAGGTTGAATGCCCTAAGACAAGCTATTCTACTCCACTACCACACACATGGGCAATACAATTGGCACAAACTACGAGATGAGGATAATGTTACGGGTGGGTGAGGGGTTGGAAGGTTACTTCAACCTCGGAGGGCTGACCCTCCCGCAGATATTTGAGGATCGCCTTGTCGCCGGGTTTCTTCTGCCGGACGAGATAGGTCAGGTCAAAAGACTCATTGATGGCCTCCCCGCCCAAGGCAATAATTACATCGCCCACCTTGAGGCCAGCATTGGCGGCTGGAGACCCGGGGCTGACCTCTCGGATGGTGATATCTTTCTCGGTCACCTCTATAAAGACACCGAGCCGAACCTGATTTTCTTCCAGGTCCTCATAGCCTGTTTTCCAGACAAAGTCTGCGATGTAGAGGGGGAGCCTGGGCGGTTTCAGATCCATTCGAAGACGTTCTCTCCCTTCTGCGACCTCGGCTGTTTGCGGCAGGACTACAGCGTAACTCACCGGTAGCCTGCGGAAGACGCGCCTTGGGACTCCAAACCCGTAGCCCACATGAAATCCCCCTGTCATGACCACCAACTGCCGCTTCTGCCCGGCCGGGCTTCTTAGGTAATCCACGACACCCTGGGCCATCGTCTCATCCCACAGCAGCATGGTCTGGTAAAACCGCTCAAAGTCCTTTTTATCACGCCCGCCTGACGGATGTGAGGGAACGTGCCCGCCGAAGACGGCCTCCATCGCCTTGCGATGATATGGATCGTTGGGATCCAGATCCGGGATACCCTCCCGAATCTCTTCGGAAAGGCCCTCCAGACCCTTTTCAGAAAGCACCCTTACCTGCTCATCCGTCGCATTTAGAGCCAATACGGGGATCTTCCTCTCACGGGCGAATTCCAGGATTGGCCTGTAATAGCCATAATCTACCGTCCAGTTGGCATACCATTCTCTGCGGAAGGTTTTCTCGTCCAATTTGCCGGCCACCCATTGATCCAAGGTGGCTTGTGCTGAGCGGACGAACATCTCCATGCCCAGGGCCATTCGGCCGGGATGGCGGGACTCCATGGCCTGGAGGATTTCCAGTTCCACCTGGTGGTGGGCAAGATTGGTATGGGCCTCGCCGACGTACACGATGCGCTTCTCGGCCAGTAGATCAAAGCATTGCTCCTTTGACACCTCCAAGCCAGTGGGGATATGAAGAATGGCCCCTTCCTTGAGCGAGCTGATAGAGCGATAAGGAGAATCCTGCGGGATTAAGACTTCTTTGGAAGAGGCACAGCCCAGTGTAAGAAAGGTGGCAAAAACTAGGAATAGAGGGGAAACAATCCGGACCAGCATGGCCAGCCTCTTATAACATACATTTCATTTTTCTGCAAACCATTAAGTGCTTTGATCTGTTAAGGATTGTTTCGCTCAATTGCGTTGTTCTCTCCTATCTTCAACAGCTTTTACCACCGGGCTCGCCCACCACAGTAAACCCAATCCAGGCAGCGCAGCCAGGAAAGTAACGAAGAAAAACGGGGCCCAATCAATGGCCTCGACAAGAAACCCTGCTGAGGGACCCACATAGACGCGCCCCATCACAGCCAATGCAGAGAGCAGTGCATACTGAGTCGCACTGTAGCGGTGATCGCACAGACCCATCAACAGGGCTACGAAGGCTGCGGTACCCATTCCACCCGCCAGGTTTTCCATTCCTATGACAGCAACCATGATCGAGTAGCTTTTGCCTACAGAGGCGAGGGCCATAAATCCAAAATTAGTGAACGCCTGCAGGATCCCAAACAGCATGAGAGACTTATATAGCCCCAGGTTTGCTAACAATAGACCACCGAAGAAGGCCCCAATCAGGGTGGCGGCCAGACCCATTCCCTTGTTCACTATCCCCACATCGGTTGGAGAAAAGCCAGGCCCACGGATTAAAAACGCCGTGGTCAGGGTACCTGCAAATGCGTCTCCCAGCTTATACAGCACAATCAAACCCAGCAAGGTCAGGGCACCATGTCGGCCAAAGAACTCCTTTAACGGTCCCCAGACCGCCTGGGTAAGCGTCTTGGGCGGCTGAATATGTTCATCTGGCTCCGGCCCCAGAAGGCTAGCAATCATGCCGATAGCCATTAGGCCTGCCATCAGCATATAAGTGCGCTGCCACCCAATCTGATCT
>DATECO010000255.1:0-8006 GCA_035286865.1 Nitrospiria bacterium
GAGGTGAGGCGCGAAAATCCGAATAAAATGGGAGTGCCCAGGGGTTCGAGCAGGACTTGGTGCCGAATGGAACTCCCATGCGGGTCCAGTCCCAAGAGGGGTGAAATGCTAAAGACCCCACGAGGATCGCGGCGGACTTCCTGCCTGAGGGTCTGGCGGTTTAACCAACGCAGCCCATCAAAGGAGTCGAAGGCCATCCCCCGCAGATACAGCGGAGGGAGGGGGGTATGGGTACGGTCGGGAACGATCACACGCATCACGATGGCTGACTGCAGTTTGATTGGACCGATCGAGCCGAAATCTACCTGTTCCGAAAAGCCGGCTACCCTGATGGGTTCTGGTTCATTTCTGGAGAAAAGGCCCGCGCTGACCCTGGGGACCACAAAAAAGACAGCCAGCGTGAAGAGGAAGGCGGAAAGGGAGAGAGCGGTTGTGCCGACAAAGAAGGCTGGACTCATCAGGAGGACTGCGGTCTTGCCAGGGGGTTGGGCCTGATGCAGATGGATCAATGTCAAGGTCCAGACCCCCACGATCAGAAAGAAAAGGAAACAAAAGCCGAGGAATAGACCGGCGGAGAATTGGGTCGCGGCCAGGATCTGTAGGAAGGCCACCAGGGCCAGTTGTAGGTGTGCACGCGGTCCATCCAGGTGAAAGAGCCGGTAGACCATGAGGTAGAGGAGCAGGTGGACAGCGGCATGAAGGGCGGAGTCGGCCAGCCACAGCAGATCCGGAATGAAGGCCAGGAATGCGCAGACCGTAAGGGTATTCCACAATTTTGGAGCTTGCCTTGGATCTAGTCTCACCCCCTTTTTCGGCAATAGGACGAGAAAGCTGGAGGTGATCGCCATAATGCTTAGAATGGCCAGGATGGGGTGGAGTTCCCCAGTGATGATCAGGGTGCCGGTGGACACAAGGATAAGGAGTCGGCTAGAGACCTCTAATTGAAGCGTCGCTTTCATAGGACTCCCCCTTGTCCCTGGGATTGTCTCCACTGAGAGGGGGTGATGATCCTTGTGAAATAGGCCTCCCTGGCCTTCCAGTAGGGGTCCTCCCAGGGAAGCACCAGGATCACTTGATGGGGGCGTGAGAATAACCGCCCTGCGAGCCGTTGTAGATTTTTCGATGCGTTTGTCGCTGATACGGGATTGAGCAAGGCCAGGGTTTGCAGAATCCTGTAACCATGGGTCATCCCATACCTTGATGGGATCTCACGATCCAGCGTGGATAGCCCCACCTCGTATCCCTTCTGGATAAAGGTATGGACCAGGGAGGCGGCGAGACTCACGGCCTCTTCAAAATCCTCCGTCAGCCCCGGAGATGGAGATGGATCCGAAGAGGCAGGGGGCAATTGGTTGCTCAACCATATATGAACCCTTCGTTCTTCATCCTTCTCATGCTCTTGGATGAATAGCTTGGACTGACGTGCCGAAATCTTCCAGTGGATGTCCCTGGAATCATCCCCCTGCTGATAATCTCTCAAGTTGTACAAGGCCGGGCCCCGGCCCTTTTTCCTCACCTCCTGCCCACCTCCCGCAAGGAGTGAGCCCCCCTGGACCACCCAGAGGCGATGGAGTTTTGGATAGACCACCACTTCGCTGGAGGATGGGATGGCCACCGCCTTCTCAAAAAAGCCGAATGGAAATGAGGTGGAGATTTCATATCCAGCCGAACGGAAAATCCCCCTGTGAGCAAAGGACAGGGTAGAAGATTGTAATTCTGTACTTCCTGCCAAGATTCGCGAGACCGAAATCCCATGGCTAGAAATCATGTCAGGATAGAGAGCCACGGCCTTTATCGTAAAAGAGGGAAAGAAAGACTTCTTGTTGTGGATTAGCCACCGGCAGACGACCGGATCCTGGGCAAAGATATGCGGAGGCATCCTGTGCTCGATATGAATCCCCTTGAGGCCCCATTCCGACAGGATACCCGAGATCATGATGAGGGTGAGCATGAGCGCCATGAGGAGATAGAGGAGATTATTCCCGGTGTTGATGGCGGTAACGCCCACCAGTAATGTCAGGAAAAGAAACAGGAGACCCTCCGAGGTCAGCCGGATGGAGCGATTACGATACCTCAGGGCAGGTGATGGGCTGGTCAACAGCTTCATGGGCCTTTGTCGGGTTTTTTATTATAAGGGAACTGGGATCCCCTCCAGGAGTTCTGTGAGGATCCCCTCGGCATTACTCTGTTCACTCCCCAGGACTTCCAGGCGCGAATTGACCACAACCCGGTGGGCGAAGACGGGAATGACCAAGCGCTTGATATCATCAGGCAGGCAGTAATCGCGACCCTCCACAAAGGCCAGGGCCTGGGCGACCCTGTATAGGAAGATGCCGCCACGGGTGCTGACCCCAAGGTCCAGGAGCTCTGAGGTCCGGGTGGACTGCACGATGGCGAGCAGATAGTCCGTGATACTCTCATCCACCTTGACGGTGGTGACTTTCTCTTGAAGGGCTAGAACATCGTGGGCGGACAACACCGGCTGGAGCCCGTCAGCCAGGGATTCTATGCGTTGGCTGGCCAGGATCCGCTTTTCATCTGCGATGGAGGGATAACCCATGCGGATCCGCAGCATGAAGCGGTCCAGCTGGGATTCTGGCAAGGGATACGTTCCCTGGTACTCCATAGGATTTTGGGTGGCAATCACCATGAAGGGGCGAGGAAGGGAATAGGTCTTATTGTCTACGGAGACCTGCGCGTCATTCATGGCCTCCAGCAGGCTGCTCTGGGTCTTGGGCGTCGTGCGATTGATTTCATCGGCTAAAAGGATATTGGCAAAGATGGGACCTGGTCGGAACTCGAAATCATGCCGCTGGGGATTATAAATAGTAACACCCAGGATATCGGAGGGCAGTAGATCGCTCGTAAATTGGATCCTTTTAAAGGAGCAACCCAGAGATTTTGCCAGACTGTAGGCCAGGGTGGTCTTACCCAGGCCGGGTACATCCTCGATGAGGAGATGACCTCGGGCCAGCAGGGTGGTGATCGCCAACATGATGGGCTCCTCCTTACCCCGGATGACCTTTTCGATGTTGGATTTAAGGTCTTGTATAAGTTTTTGGGCATCCATGCTCGGCCGGAAAAGTATCTTTTTAAAGTCTATCAGATTCACAATTGACCGTCAATTTTGGCAGATCTTCCATGCACTGACCCGCTACGGGCATCGTCGAAGGCTTAGCCATTGACTCGGGGATTATGCTACAATCAAAATAATAGAGATAGGGGTCAGGGAGGGTGGATGATTCTGGTGGGTCTCACCGGTGGAATCGCCAGCGGGAAAAGCCTGGTCTCCAAGCTTCTGAAGGAACTCGGGGCCTATATTATCGATGCCGATGAAATTGCCCGTGAGGTGATCCAACCTGGGGAACCGGCCTATCAGGAAATCCTCCCGCAATTTGGAGACGAGATCCTCAACGAGGATGGGACCATTGACCGGTCGAAGCTGGGGCGGTTGGTGTTTAGCGATCCAGTCAAGCGCACACTCTTAGAGGGCATTGTCCATCCACGGGTCTTTGCAATCGAGGAGGCCCGTCGTAGGCAGATTGCCCAACAAGACCCTGAAGCGGTCATCATCTTTGACGCTCCGCTTCTCATAGAAACCCGTGCCTATGAGCTCATGGACAAAGTGATTGTGGTCTACGCCAACCCCAGGACACAGCTTAAACGGCTGATGGAACGAGATCATCTGGAGTATGATGAGGCAAAGAGGCGGATTGCGGCCCAGCTTCCAATCGCGGATAAGAGACAGCATGCCGACTATATTATTAATAGTGGGGATCCCCCGGAGGAAGTGGCCAAGCAGACAGAGGCGATCTATCAAGAGCTGAAAGCCCTTGCCAAGCAATTATCCTGATCCAGGGGACAAGAGAGCAATCAACCCTCATTCTGAATTCTCTTGCTGACGCTCGCTGTGGCAGTTGACAATTCGATCTTGCTTTTATAATCTATAAAAGGTAAACACGATAGGGACAGATGTCCACCCAACGGATCAGAAAAGTCGTTATCCCAGCGGCGGGACTGGGAACTCGCTTCCTGCCGGCCACCAAGGCCTCCCCCAAGGAGATGCTGCCCCTTGTGGACAAACCCCTGATCCAGTACGTCGTGGAGGAGGCCGTGACCTCCGGCATAGAGGAAGTGATCATCGTCACAGGGCGCGGCAAACGGGCGATCGAAGACCACTTTGATGTTTCCTTTGAATTGGAGGCTAACCTGCGCGCCAATGGCAAGCGAAAGCTCCTCAAGGAGGTCCAGAAAATCACATCGCTGGCCAGTTTTTGCTATGTTCGACAGACGCAGGCCCAGGGCCTGGGACATGCGATCTACCAGGCCCGACACCTGGTGGGCAAAGAACCATTCGCCGTCGTTTTAGGGGATGACATTATTGATGCGAGATGCCCTGCCCTAGCCCAGATGGTAAAGATCTACCATCGGTATCAGGCCCCTGTCATTGCGATCCAACGGGTCGAGCGACAGGAGGTGAGTCAGTACGGGATTATCCAGGGCCATCCAGTGGCTCAGGGTGTTCAGCGGGTGGTGGACCTCGTCGAAAAGCCAAGCCCTACACGTGCTCCTTCCCGCTATGCGGTTATCGGGAGGTACATCCTGGTCCCAGAGATCTTTGATTTTATTGAGCGGATCCAACCGGGACGACACAAGGAGATACAGCTCACGGACGCCTTGCGGCTTCTGGCCAAGCATCAGCCCCTTTATGCCTGTGAAATCAGCGGTCGGCGCTACGATGCGGGCGATAAGTTAGGATTTCTCAAGGCGACCGTGCAGTTCGGACTAAAGAATCCTGAACTGGGATTACGGTTTCGGCATTATCTCAAGTCACTAGAACTTTAACATATCATTCAATAGAGAAGGAGTGGAGGCAGTGTCCGGGTCGAAAAAACAGGAAGGCCAGTCAATAGAAATTCCACACTCACTTCCGATGTTACCGGTGAGGGATTTTGTCATCTTTCCCCATATGGTGCTACCCCTCTTTGTGGGGCGAGAGATGTCCATCAAGGCCATCGAAGAGGCCCTGGCCGGTCAAAGGATGGTCCTACTAGTGACCCAGAGGTCACAGGACGTGGAAAACCCACAGCCCAAGGACATCTTCACGGTGGGTACCGTGGGCATGATCATGAGGATGCTCAAGTTACCCGATGGGCGGATCAAGATCCTCGTACAAGGAGTGGCCAAGGCCAGGATCCTGGAATATACACAGAGCGCCCCATACTATATCGTCAGGATCGAGAAGATCGCAGAGGCTGAGCCTGCACACCCTACTTTGGAGGTGGAGGCCCTGATGAGGACAGTCAAAGAGCAGCTGGAAAGGGTCATTGGCTTTGGCAAACTCATGCTCCCCGACCTGCTGGTGGTCATTGAGAATCTTGAGGACCCGGGAAGGCTGGCTGACATGATCACCTCCAACCTGGGGGTGAAGGTGGAAGCCGCCCAGGTCGTGCTTGAAGCCCAGGATCCCGTAGCCCGTCTGAAGAAAGTCAGTGATATCCTGGCCAAGGAACTGGAGGTCCTTTCGATGCAGCAAAAGATCCAGTCCGAGGCCAAGGGGGAGATGGACAAAACCCAGCGGGAATACTTCCTCCGAGAGCAGCTCAAGGCGATCCAGAAGGAGCTGGGGGAGACGGATGAGCGCACTGAAGAGATCAGTGAGTTCAGAAAAAGAATCAAAGAGGCCCGCATGCCAGAGAAGGTCGCCAAGGAGGCCGGAAAACAGCTAAACCGCCTGGAAAAGATGCACCCCGACAGTGCAGAGGCCGCTACGATTCGGACCTATCTAGAATGGATGGTTGAACTCCCCTGGAAGAAAAAGACAAAGGACAACCTAGACATTAAGGCAGCCAAAAAGGTCTTGGATGAGGACCACTATGATCTCGAGAAGGTTAAGGAGCGGATCTTAGAATACCTGGCTGTCCGCAAGATGAAGGAGAAGATGAAAGAGAAGATGAAGGGCCCGATCCTGTGCTTTGTCGGACCTCCTGGGGTGGGAAAGACCTCCCTGGGCCGATCGATTGCACGGGCCCTGGGCAAGGAATTCGTCAGGATATCCCTTGGTGGAATACGTGACGAGGCCGAGATCCGTGGACATCGCCGGACGTATGTGGGGGCCCTGCCCGGCCGCATCATCCAGGGGATCAAGCAGGCAGGCTATAACAATCCTGTCTTCATGATGGATGAGGTGGACAAGATCGGGATGGATTTTCGTGGGGATCCGGCGGCGGCGCTGCTCGAGGTCCTGGATCCGGAGCAGAACAACAGTTTTTCTGACCACTACTTGGGGGTTCCCTTTGACCTCTCCAGTGTCATGTTTATCACCACAGCCAACCTCATGGACCCTATCCCTTCAGCCCTGCGTGATCGGATGGAGGTGATCGAGATCTCCGGGTATACCAATGATGAGAAGGTGGGTATTGCCCGGGACTTTCTCATCCCGCGTCAGCTCAAAGAGCATGGGATCACAGATCGCCATGTCCACCTCACGGAATCGGCCGTCAACTTGATGATTACCCAGTACACCCGGGAGGCGGGAGTCAGAAACCTGGAGCGGGAGATCGCTAATGTCTTAAGAAAGGTTGCCAGAAAGATCGCCGAGGGAAAAGAGCAAAGGCATATTGTGGCCCACAAAAATTTGCACAAATATCTGGGCATTCCCAAGTATCAGCCAGAGCTAGAGCAGGAAAAGGACGAGGTCGGTGTGGCCACCGGCCTGGCCTGGACAGAAGCAGGGGGAGAGATCATATATGTGGAGGCCACCCTGATGAAGGGCAAAAGCAACCTCACCCTGACCGGGCACCTAGGCGATGTGATGAAGGAATCGGCCCAGGCCGCTCTCTCCTATATCCGCTCACAGGAAAAGAAGTTGAAGATCAAGCCAGACCTCTTTGCCAGACATGATATCCATGTCCACGTACCGGCGGGTGCAATTCCTAAAGACGGGCCCTCTGCAGGCATCACCATGGCCACCGCCCTGACCTCTGCCTTTACCAACCGCCCAGTACGAAAAGACGTGGCCATGACCGGAGAGGTTACCCTGCGCGGTAGAGTCCTGCCCGTAGGCGGGCTCAAGGAGAAGATCCTGGCCGCGAAACGGGCGGGGTTGAGGACCGTGATCCTGCCCAAGCGAAACGAAAAGGACCTGGAAGAGGTCCCCAAACATGTGCGCAGGGACCTGCAGTTTGTATTTGTAGAGACGATGGACCAGGTCCTGCCCGTTGCCCTCAAGACCAATGGCAAGAGCCATGAGATGAAGCCCAGTTTGAAGCCCAGGCCGAAGCGCTCGGCCGAATTAGTTCCTACCTTGACTGCCACCAAGTCACCCAAATGAACCCTGATCCGTCGATAAGGAGGCGTCTGCTGCGCCCTGCCTGCCGGCAGGCAGGTTGTCACTTCAGCCTCGCATCCTCACGTACGACCCAGTACGCTGCGGTGCAAGGCTTCGCTCCGCCTTGCACCCGCCGCTTCTCGGCGTCCAGGGTTTTCGAAACCATGCAAGCCTCTAAAGGAATTGTGGAATGAAGCTGTCCCAGGTGGGGGAGCTAGGATTCATTAAACATATCCGAAGGCGGTTTGCCCAAGGGGATCAAAGCCTGCTGATGGGCATCGGTGATGATGCTGCCGTCCTAAGCTCCGCCTCTTGTAGATTAGATTCAAAGGATCTCCTATTGACCACAGATGTCCTGGTAGAAGGCGTGGATTTTGATTTCCGCACCTGTACATTTCATCAGGTCGGATTTAAGGCCCTTGCCGCCAACCTGAGCGATATTGCGGCCATGGGCGGAGTGCCCCGATACTTTCTGGTCACGTTGGGGTTTTCAGGAAAGCTGACAGTTGCGCAGCTGGATCAGCTCTACGAGGGGATGGCCGATCTGGCCCATGAGTATAAGCTCAAGCTGATTGGAGGGGATATATCGGCTGCACCCGGCGGGCTTTTTGTGTGTATCACGGTCGTGGGAGAAATCGAGAAAGGCCAGGCCATAGTCAGGTCCGGGGCAAAGGTG
>DATECO010000256.1:0-2028 GCA_035286865.1 Nitrospiria bacterium
CCCGGAACTCAGAACCCGGAACTCAGAACCCGGAACTCAGAACCCAGAACTCGGAACCCAGAACGCAGAACCCAGAACGCAGAACCCAGAACTTATTTCTACGATTAACGTTTAGTATACTCATGCACCATCTCCACCACGGCAGCGACATGGTCCACAGGGGTCTGGGGCAGAATCCCATGCCCCAGATTAAAGATATGCCCGGGGCGATTGCCCGCCCGTTTGAGGATATCCTCCACACGCCTTTCAATCTCAGGGAGGGGGCCAAACAGGGCCACTGGGTCTAGATTTCCCTGAATGGCCACATCCCCTCCAAGGCGACGCCAGGCCTCATCCAGATCGATCCGCCAGTCCACACCCATGACATCACTGCCCGCGCTCTTCATGAGTTCAAGTAAGCCAGAGGTTCCAGTCCCGAAATGGATGATGGGGACGCTTTCTTCCTTGAGTCCTTGGACTACCTGACGGGTATAGGGAAGCACAAAATTGCTATAATCCCCAGGACTTAAGCAACCGACCCAGCTATCGAAGATCTGCACGACCTGGGCACCCGCACGGATCTGGCTCCTGAGATATTCAAGGGTGATCTTAGCCAGCTTTCGCATCAAGGCATGCCAGGTGGCCGGCTCGCTATACATCATGAGCTTGGTGCGGATATAGTGTGTGGAGTGTCCTCCCTCAATGAGATAACTGGCCACGGTGAAGGGGGCCCCCGAAAAGCCGATCAGCGGAACCTTGCCGTTGAGCTCTTTTCTGACGATTTGGATGGCCTCCAGGACAAAAGACAGTTCCTCTCTTGGATCGAATAGGCGCAGGGCCTTGACATCCGCCGCGGTTCGAATCGGGTGGCGAATCACCGGCCCTTCACCTCTTGTAAATTCAAGGTCGATTCCCATCCCCTGGAGGGGCAGAAGAATATCAGCAAATATAATGGCGACATCCACATGGAGGCGGCGGATCGGCTGTAGGGTCACTTCGGCCGCCACCTCAGGATTCTTGCAGATTGTGAGGATGTCGTATTTTTTTCGGACCCTTCGGTATTCTTCCATATATCTTCCAGCCTGGCGCATGAACCAGACAGGGGTACAGTCCACCTTTTCTCTCCTGCAGGCCCTGAGGAATCGGCTATCCACTGGTATCTTCTTGGATATTTTGGGATCAGATTTCTTGAATGACATAAGGGTTTTTATTCTAGCATTCTGCCTATATCCAGTCAATCGCCCATCATTGCTTGCCCACCCCCAGCTTTCAGTGTGGTCTATATGCTGGAGGCTCAGGCCAGGGCCAGTTCCTCGGCACGGGCTCGGCTGCGCTTATGGTGCTCGCCGGCCCTCGCGTCTCGGCTGCCCCAGCATTGGAAGCCATCGATGGTGCAGCCTCCGACACGGCCACGTCAAAGTCACTGCCAATCACGTCATTCCCGCGCAAGCGGGAATCCAGAATCATTGAAAATACTGGATTCCCATTCCCCGCTTAAAGCATGCGGGGACAAGCTTCATGGGAATGACAATTACTCCAATTCGATGTAATGCTAAAATAGTTTTGCGTTTCAATGCCTTACAATAAACTGCGACGTGACCCTGGGCCCTTAGTCAAAGCGCAGGCGCCGGCACTTCTGAAGTTGTGTTCGTTGTGGTTATCTCCCCTTGAGATTTACCAGAGAGGCCCAATTCAAGGAGTATAGGATAATGATCTGACCCAATATTTGGCCCCAGCCTTCGATCGCGCACTTGTATGGAAGGATCAACGAGGCAATGATCCAGCGGGATCAAGAATGGCAAGAGGTAGCTTGGCCAGGAGGCCTGAATGCCGAAACCATTGCGGGAGTCCTTCAACCCGGTATTCCTTATTAGATCATTAAAGTAAGGGGACCATGGCGTGATATTTAAATCTCCAACCAGGATCGCGGGTTCTTTTGCTGAATTGATCTCGTTGGCGATCAGGTTAAGTTCCTGATTGCGTGCCTGTGCATCTTGAGGACTTGTGGGGGAGGTCAGATGGGCTGCATAGATCGTGAGGGGATGGTTC
>DATECO010000257.1:0-3643 GCA_035286865.1 Nitrospiria bacterium
CGGATCTATATCATGGCCAGACTACGACCTCCCCTGATGAAGCGGGCCGATTGATGATGGCACTACGCATCGATCAGGCCGAAAAAGATCTGCAGGGAGCGGTCAAGTACCTGTTGGGCCACAAGGCAATATCCGGCGGGACGATAGGATGTGTGGGTTTCTGCATGGGCGGGCAATTGGCCCTCTTCGCCGCATCCAAGAATCCCTCTATTGGGGCTTGTGTGGATTATTACGGCATCCACCCCAATGTGAAACCTGATTTCGGAAATCTACAGGCCGCGGTTCTTGGATTTTTCGGTGAGGAGGACAGCTTTGTGACCCCAGATGCGGTGAGAAGGCTTGAAAAGCAACTCAAAGACCTGGGTAAAAAGGTGGATTTCACGATCTTTCCAAAGGTAGGCCATGCCTTCTTTAATGATAGCCGCAAGGATGTCTACAACAAAGACCTGGCCAAGAAATCTTGGAACCGCATGTTGGACTGTTTCAGGCAAAACCTGCGGTGAGGGAGAGGGCAAGAGGAAACAGAACAGGAAGGAATAACTTATATATTCTCTAAAAATGGGGTTCTCTCCATGAAGTACAAGTTGTGGATATTTGTCTTAGTATTTATGATCTACACCGAGCCACTGCTGGCAAAGGAGATTGGCATCGCATCCAAGGTGAGTCGCGTGGTTGTATTTTCAGGCCGTGCCCTGGTGACACGCTCTTCCGAGGTTTCTGTACCCAAGGGTGAAAATACCCTATTGATAGATGGTCTTCCAGGAGGAGTACTTGAGCAATCTCTGCGTGTAGAAGGAGAGGCAAGCCAACAAGTAACAATCGGTTCAGTGGAGAGCAGGCGTATTTTTACTGAGGAACTGGTTCGTGAGGAGGAGCGGCGCATTACAGAGGAGCTGACCGCACTGCGAGATGAGCGCCAATCCGTGGAAGATCAGATCCAGTCCCTCAAGACTCAGATGAAGTTAATTGAGTCCATCGGCCAAGAGCTCCCAAGGAAGGCCAACGAAGAGATTGTCCAAGGAAAGATGGACCCGGAATTGTGGGAGAATTCATGGACGACCATTGGCGTTGGCATGGCCGAGACATTGGAAGGGATTCGTCGAGCAGAGATCGACAAACGCGAAATCGAGGACAGGATCCAGAAGAAGGAAAGGGAGCTGGCCCAGATAAACACTGGTCGGAAGGAAAGTGTTCAGGTGCGAGTCAACATCGATTCCCGTGAAGCTGGGTCAGTCCGGCTTAGCGTAAGTTATCAGATCTGGGGTGCTTCTTGGAAACCCCTGTATGATGCGCGATTAGACGAGGAGGGAGAAAAGGTCACACTGACCCAGCTTGGCCAGGTTAGGCAAAACACCGGGGAGGACTGGTTAAATGTGAATCTGACCCTTTCGACGGCACAGCCGGCAGAGGGCGTCCAGGTACCCAGATTAGAGCCCTGGTTCATTGATATTGTGCAAATCTCGCCAGCGCTCGAGAAAAGAGAGCGTATTTCTAAATCGCCGATGGTGCCAGAATTCGCACCGCCATCTGACGAAGGGATAGTTCCAATGTATATCGCGCCCGAAATGGCCCAGGTGGTGGCCAGCGAATTTGCCGCTGAGTATCGAATCCCGGGAACTGCCCGTGTGCCATCGGACAACACCCCACACAAGTTCAGCATCACCGAGCATGAACTGGATGCCCTTCTTGCCGTGCAGATCGCCCCGAAGATCGCGCCTCGAGCATTCCTTCTGGCCGACACAAAGTATAAAGGGAGTGCGCCGCTGCTTCCAGGACCTGTCTCGGTCTTTCGGGGTGGGACGTATATCGGCAATAGTCATCTTGAAATACTGCGTCCGGGTGAAACGGTGAAACTGTCTTTTGGGGTGGATGACAAGGTCAGGGTTGATTACCGCCTGGAGACAGGACAGCGCTCGAAAGAAGGAATATTCACAAAACAACAACGGGTAGAGCGGCGCTACCGGATTGGGGTGGAAAATTACCACGCGCGGCCGATTGAAATCAGTCTGATTGATCAGGTCCCTGTACCGCAGGACGAACGCATCAAGGTGGAGCTCCTGAAAGATTCGGAAACACCCACCAAAAGTGACTTTGATGGTCGCAAAGGGGTGCTCGCCTGGATCCACACCTATGCCCCGGAGGAAAAAAGGATCATCCAGTTTGGCTATGCGGTGACTTTTCCTGAAGGGGAAAATATTCCAGGATTCTGATTATCCCCTGCCTAAGATCCATAGACCGGGTTTAAATTACCCTGCTGGGGTAGTATAATCACCCCATGCCCTTATCACATTTTCATCCTGTTGTCGCAAAGTGGTTCCGTGAGCGTTTTGGCGAACCGACGCAGCCCCAGCGTCTCGGCTGGCCACCGATTCTTTCAGGCCAGGATACGCTGATTGCAGCCCCCACGGGGTCAGGGAAAACCCTGGCGGCCTTTTTGGCCTGTATTGATCACCTCTTTCGAGAGGCCATCTCCTACCAGCTCACCGACCAGACCCGTGTGCTCTACATCTCTCCTTTAAAAGCCCTCAGCAATGATGTCCAGCGAAACCTCCAGTATCCCCTGGAGGAGATTCAAAAAATGGCCTTTCAGGAGGGGCTGCTTACGCCGGAAATCCGTGTTCTGGTCAGGACGGGCGATACACCATCCAATGAGCGGCAGGCCATGTTGCGAAAACCGCCTCATATCATTGTGACCACCCCAGAGTCCTTCTACCTTCTATTGACGGCGCAAAAGAGTCGCAAGATGCTCAAGACCGTGGACACCGTGATTGTGGACGAGATCCATGCGGTGGCTCGGGATAAGCGTGGATCCCATCTATCCCTGTCTCTTGAGCGTTTGGAGGACCTATGCGAAAAACGGCCTGTGCGCATTGGACTTTCGGCTACACAACGGCCCATGGACGAGATTGCCCGATTCTTAGTGGGAACCAACCGCGTGGATGCCGATGGCACACCCCAATGCACCCTGGTGAATGTGGGTCACGACCGCAAAATGGACCTGGCCATTGAGGCCCCCCAGACCCCACTCTCAGCGGTCTGCTCGGTCGAACAATGGCAGGAGATTTATCAGCGACTTTCCGAAATCATTCAAAACCACCGGAGTACCTTGATCTTTGTGAATACCCGCCGGCTTGCCGAACGGGTGACCCACAACCTGAGCGACCTTTTGGGCAAGGATTCGATCTCTTCCCATCACGGGAGCCTTTCTAAAAAAATCCGCTTAGACACGGAGCAGCGGCTCAAGACCGGCGAGCTCAAGGCCGTGGTGGCCACTGCCTCCCTAGAGCTGGGCATTGATATTGGGTTTGTAGACCTGGTGGTCCAGATCGGCTCCCCCCGCTCCATCACAACATTTTTGCAGCGTATCGGCCGGTCAGGCCATGCCCTGGGGCTGACGCCGACAGGCAGGCTGTTTGCATTGACCCGCGACGAGCTTGTGGAGTGCATGGCCCTGATCCAGGCTGTGCGTAGAGCCAACCTGGACCGCATCGAGATCCCCGAAGCCCCACTGGATATCCTGGCCCAGCAGATCGTGGCCGAGACAGCCTGCCGGGACCTGCCTGCCGCCCACCCCCGCCTGCCGAGCGGGCAGGTGCCGGACGGACAGGGAAAGGCAGGCCTGCCTACCGGACAGGCAGGGATG
>DATECO010000258.1:0-7716 GCA_035286865.1 Nitrospiria bacterium
TGTCGCGCCAAGGCGACGGCCTCATCCACCTCCGGCATATCGGTGACACAGACCGGACAGCCTGGCCCCATGATCACGTTGAGCCTCTCAGGAAGCAGGCTGCGGAGCCCAAACCTGGCAATGCTCTGCTCATGGCTTCCACAGACATGCATGATGGAGACATTCTCTCCGATCTCCTCACACAACTTCGAGAGCGTGCGCCTTAGGGCCTGAGCCCTTCCCGGATCCCGAAATTCCAACCTCCTGAAATGATCCTCACCATCCATGTCCGGCATCGCTCAGCCCCCTCCCGCCGCATCAATTTCACCCCTGATGTCCCCAGTCATGAGGTCCTTTTCTGTAGCCCTGATAAGTTCGTCATATAATGCCAAGGTCTGCCCAACCTCCTCTTCCGGGATCCTCCGGATGGCAAAACCCACATGAATTAATACATAATCCCCTGCCTTCACCGGCTCATCAACGGTCTCTAATCTGACTCTTTTCTTCACCCCCCAGAAATCGACTGTGGCGGTAAGCCCATCCACCTCAGTGACTTTTCCGGGAACCCCTAGGCACATGGTCTACCTCCCAGATTGGAAGTACAGGGAACAGGTGAGAGGGCAGAGTCCCTGCGACTTGTTTCCTGTACCCTGTATCCTGTAACACGTTGCGTCTCACCTCTGGTCGCCCTCAACGCAGCAAATACCTGCCCCAAGGCAATCCCTCCATCATTCGGCGGGACTCGCTGATGCCAGTAGGGATGAAAGCCTTCCGCCTCGAGCCGGTTTACAGTTCGCTCCGTAAGATATCGGTTTTGAAAACAGCCCCCTGTGAGGACGATCCTTTCTACTCCAATCCTCTTGACAATGTCAACCATCATTTCGGTGAGCGTGTTGTGAAATTTCGCCGAGATCATGCCGGCCGAAACGCCCCTCTCTACTTCATTCAGAATCTCCAATAATATCGGCTCCCAGTCAATCACCATTGGTGGTTGCTGGAGTGCCACTGAGCTCCCGGAATCCAGGATACAAAATGAATACGCCTCATCCGTGCGATTGCCCTCTATTTCAAACTCCAGCTCCATCGCTGCCTGTCCCTCAAATTGGATGCGGTGGCGGAGTCCCACGATAGAGGCGACGGCGTCAAACAAGCGACCCGCGCTTGAAGTCCAGGGTGAGTTTACATCTCTGGCTAGCATCTGTCGGATCATGGCACGCTCGGATCTTGTGAACGATCCCAGCGGAGACAGGTCATCCCGTTCAAAGAGCGCATCACCGAATATCTCGTACAACACCCCGATCGCTGTCCGCCTCGGTTCCTTAATGGCCATTGCGCTCCCCGGCAGCCTGAATCTTCGAAAGGACGCCACCCGCCGAAATGATGTCTCATTCGTCAGTAAAAATTCTCCCCCCCAGATGGTTCCGTCGGGGCCATAACCCGTGCCATCCCATGACACGCCGAGGACCTCCCCCTCCAATTCATTCTCTGCCATGCAGGAGGCCACATGGGCATAGTGATGTTGAACGGGGAAAACGGGAGAGCCGGAATTTTGCGCGTATCTCGTGGAAAGATAGTCCGGATGCATGTCGCAAGCAATCTGTTCAGGCTTCACATGGTAGAGGGTCTGAAAGTTTCTGATAACCTTCCGGAAGGCCTCAAACGCCTCCTCTGTTTCTAAGTCGCCTATGTGCTGGCTGATAAAAACATTGTTTCCCGCCGTCACCGCTACGCTATTTTTCAGGTGTCCACCGACCGCCAGGATATGGGGTATCAATTCCCTGAGGTGGACGGGAAGCGGTGCGTAACCGCGCGCCCGGCGCAGCACCAATTCCCGGCCCATCATCACTCTCACCACCGAATCATCCACGTGACGGGCGATAGGACGATCATGAACGAGGTATAGATCGGCGATACCCCGAAGTTTCCCAACGGCTTGTCGTTCATCCGTGCAGATGGGTTCATCGGAGTGATTCCCGCTCGTTGCCACCACTGGGAAGCCGAGCTCTCTCAGCAAGATATGATGCAGCGGGGTGTAAGGCATCATGAGTCCGAGATAGGGGTTGCGAGGTGCAACCGATGGGGCGATTTCGGAGTGCGGATTTCGGATTTCGGATCTTGAATTTAATTCCGCATTCCGCAATTCGCAATCCGAAATTCTCTTAAGAAGCACGATGGGGGATTCAGGGGAAAGGAAGAGACGTTCTTCAAGTTCAGAGACTTGACACTGGGCCTTCGCTGATTCAAGAGAGGGGACCATCAGGGCAAAGGGTTTCTCTTCTCGATGTTTCCGTTGCCGCAGCCGAACGACAGCCTCTTCATTTCGGGCATCCACCATAAGATGGAACCCCCCCAGGCCTTTGACCGCTACGACCCCGCCCGCCCGAATCGTTTCAGCCGCTTTAAGCAATGCCTCGTGATGCGAGGAAAGGATCCCTCCCGCCTCATCCCATATCTCCAGATGGGGACCACAGACGGGACAGGCATTAGGCTGGGCGTGAAAGCGTCGATCCAGCGGGTTCTCATATTCGCGCTGACATTCGCTGCACATCTTGAACCTTTTCATTGTGGTGCTCGCGCGGTCATAAGGGAGGGATTCGATGATCGTGAAGCGCGGACCGCAGTTCGTACAGTTCGTGAATGGGTAGAGATAACGCCGATTCATCGGATCAAAAATCTCTCTATGACAGTCTGAACACGTGGCGATATCTGGAAGAACGAGTGTGGTGGCCTCCCCAGCCCCATCGCTGTGGCAGATCTCGAAGTGGGCGAATCCGACGGGGTCGAGAAAGGTGAATTCAAGGCTTTGGACAAAGGAGCGGGGCGGTTTCTCTTTTTCGATACGGAGAAGAAAGGTATCAAGCTGGGGCTTGTCTCCCTCCACTTCGATCAAGACTCCCTGTGGGGAATTCAAGACCCTGCCGGGCAAACCCATTTCGGTCGCAAGCCGATAGATAAAAGGTCGGAAGCCCACACCCTGCACAGCCCCCTGGATTGTGATGTGAATACGCTTTGTCATCTCTTATTCAACCAACTCTATTTCCACGACATCCAGCTCGTCTCCAGAGATGAGTTCTGCGCCCGGATTCCCACATGTTGGACAGATCGCAATGAAATTCCAGGCTTTAAATTCCGAGTCGCATTCCTTGCAGCGATAAACAGCCGGTACATTTTCTATCTCGAGCCTTGCCCCTTGAGCTGCGGTCCCTTCGCTGGCTGCATTGAAACAATACTCCAGTGATTCGGGGGCAATTCTGGTTAAGTCGCCCACCTTCAGTTTTATGGATTTTATGACCTGTTTCTCACCTGCAGGAAGATGCCTTTTTAATAGTTCCACAATGCCTTGAGCGATAGAGAGTTCATGCATCGTGCTCTGCCACCTCGCTTGTCAATTTTAGATCGGCATGATTTATGTCTTTTTTCTCTCTCACCTCCACCCCCAGTGCCTGAAGCTCGTCGACGATGGCAGCCACGACGCGGGGGAGGGCATCTTGGAGGGGCGGAGTCAGGTCGAGGCCGACCGCTCGGGCCTCAAGGGGCTGGACGCCCAGGATCCGGGTGTGAGGCAATTTTTCCAGAAGCCTGGCCACGGCGAGGACTTCAGTGATCCCAACCTCGTGGGCCGACATGAAGGGTCCTCGGCCCCCGGGCAGATCCTCGGACCTCAGCCGATAAATGGTGCCCGGTAGCCCTTCCCCTTCCACCGCGTCAATAATCAGGAGATGCTCCGCGGCCTCGATTTCCGGAAGGCAGCGTAGACCCGCCACCCCTCCGTCAACGAGCCGGACGTGAGAGGGCAATTCGTAAGCTTGAGCCACCGCCCGGACCGCCCACACCCCCACACCGTCGTCCTGCATGAGGGTGTTGCCGACACCCAGCACGACCACCAAGGGGGCATCGGTCATTTTCCAGCACCCCCCTGACCTGCCTGGACTTTATACTTGTAACCGCTGATGATAGAGCGGACCGTGTGGTCACGCCGAATCCAGGCCGTCATCGTCGCCATATAGATGTGGATGACCGTCGTGATGATGAACACCCACATGGCCAGGAAGTGCCAGATCCGGGTATTAGACTCCCCGCCGAGGAGGTCCTGCACCCACAGAAAGCTAGCGGGTGCCGGAATAAAGCCGAAGACGTTGCCCCGGTATAGAGCGAACCCGGTCAGGGTAAGGAAGAGAATCAGGAAGACCCAGAAGAGATAGGTGAAGGCCTGGAGTGGGTTATAGCGCCGGTACTCTTTGTGGCCCTGTTTCAGGAAAAGATAGTACGCCAGGATGTCAGGCACATCCCGGAGGTTTCGCAAGATACCGAAGTCCCGCCAGTCTGCATCAAATGTGGAGTTGAAGGCCAGGTAGAGCCGCACCACCAATCCCAAGATTAAAGCGTAGGCGGCCGTAAAATGGGCGAATCGCATCCAGGCCATCACGGCAAAACCACCCGGCGCCCCTCCTGGTAAAAATGGCCAGTGGATGTAAAATCCCGTGAACGTAAGGACAATCAGCGCTAGGACACGGACCCAATGATCAATCCGGTAGGTTAGGTTCCATTCGTAATGGTACTCCCGCTCCATGGCAACCTCACGAAACCCGGACTTTATAGACGGCGTTGCTCTCCGGGTCGATGACGTGGACCGTGCATGCCAGGCAGGGATCGAAGGAGTGCGCCACCCGGAGGATCTCCAATGGACGCTTGGGGTCCGCCACCGGGGTCCCGATGAGGGCCTGCTCAATCGGCCCCTTAACTCCCTTCGCGTCTCTGGGAGAGATGTTCCAGCAGGTGGGAGTAATGACCTGATAGTTGGCGAGTCGCCCTCCCTCAATCTGATTCCAATGTCCCAACGCCCCACGCGGGGCCTCCCAGAGGCCGACCCCCTGGGCCTGGTCGGGGACGCCGTAATCGGACAGCGGCCAAGAAAAGGTATCCTTCTTTCCGGCCTTGATATTTTCTAAGATCTCATTAGACCATCCCACCATGGCATCGGCAATGAGCTTGGTCTCCAAGGCCCTGGCTGCGATCCGCCCGACAACGGAAAAGAGGACTTCTGGTTTCCCAGCCACACCAAGTTCACCCAGTGTCTGATCAATGAGTTTCTTCGCTGTGGGATGGCCTTTTGAATAGGCCACCACCATTCTGGCCAAGGCCCCCACCTCCATCGGCCGGTCTCCATATCGGGGGGCCTTGGCCCAGGTGTACTTCCTCTCCACATCCCATTCCGTAAATTCCGGCTCCGTAGTCCCCACACTGGGATGCTGAGGCTGACCGTCTTTGTACCACCCGTGGGTCACGTCCTCCGTGATAACCGTTTGGTCCACCTCCTGTGCCTTGAGGCTCCCGTCCAGGACGATTCCGCTGGGCAGGAGCCGATTCTTCGTATCGAAGCTCGGATCATCAAACACACCCCAGGCTAGAAAGTTGGCCGGCCCTTTACCAACCCCGGCGTAGTCCAGATAATAAGGGGCAATGGCCAGGACATCCGGGATAAAGACATGATCCACCCAATGCTGAATTTCCACCAGCCGGGGGAGCAGATTGGCCATTTCGTCCACGGTAGGGATATGTACAGATCCGCCAGCCGGGGTCGTCATCGTCATCGGCATCCGTCCTCCGAAGATGGCCGAGATGTGGGAGGCCTGGGCCTGCCTTTCGAGCGCCTCAAGGTAATGGGCCACGGCCAGCAGATTCAGCTCAGGCGGCAGCTTGTAGGCTGGATGCCCCCAGTAGGCATTCGCAAAGGGGCCAAGCTGCCCGCTCTCTACAAATCTCTGGAGCTTTGCCTGGACATCCTTTAAATAATGTTCCTTGGGGCTGGCCTTCAGCGCCGCAACCACATCCACATAATCAAGCGCGGTCAGGTGATAGAACCACAGGATATGTGAATGAAGAAACTGGGCCCCCTCCACCATATTGCGTACGAGACGGCCGGTGTCAGGGGGATGGATACCCACCGCGTTCTCCAGACAAAGAGCCGCTGTGTGGGAGTGGGAGGTGGGGCAGACACCGCAGATGCGCTGGGTAATGTGATAGGCATCCCGCGGATCACGCCCTTTTAGAACAATCTCAAACCCGCGGAAGAGGGTCCCTGAGCCCCAGGCATCCTTCACCTTTCCCCCTTCCACCTCGACCTCGAGGGCCAGGTGTCCCTCGATGCGTGTAATCGGATCAATAATGATGCGGCTCATTTTTCAATCCCCCTTTTGCTGAACATCCCGGGCGCGATTCATCGCGCCCCTACTGTCCATTCCCTACTCCCTACTCTCTTATTTGCCCTCTTCTTTCCCTTTCTCACCCTTGAACCGGCCCCTGGCCGCGGTGCCGATCGCATGGGCCGCAATTCCCACTGCGGTGGCAGCACCGGCGACAATGCCAATCTTATCGGCCCCTGCCTCTACCCCCCCGATACCAGGGATCTTTACTTCGGGGAGGCGCTCATAGAATCCAGCAAACTTGTCCACCCAGCCGTGCTCGGCGCAACCGATGCAGGGGGCCCCCGCACCGATACACCAGCTTACGCGGTCGTTGTAGCGCATCTTTGAGCAGTTGGCATAGGTCTCCGGCCCCTTACACCCGACCTTATAGAGACAATATCCCAGTTCCTCTTCCTTGCTTCCAAATCGCTCCACGAAACGGCCTGCGTCGAAGTGCGCCCGCCGTTCGCACTGATCATGGATCGTCTGACCATAAAAGATCTTCGGCCGGCCGAAACTATCCAGCTCTGGTACCTGGTTGGTGAGCAGGAAATCCACGATGGTGGCTACCAGGATTCCCTCGTTGACCGGACAGAGATCAAGGTTGATGCACTGTACGCCCAGGGCCTCACGGACCCCCTTAAGCCCCGCTGGATTGGGATCCCCCGCAGGCACCCCACCCCAGGTGGCGCAGCTTCCCACGGCAATGATCGCCTTGGCCTTTTGGGCAAATTCCCTGCCAATGTCAATCATCTCGCGGCGGGCGATCATCCCGTATCCCTTCTTGATGGGGATGGCTCCTTCAATGATCAGGATGTAGCCACCCCGCTTCAAGGCCTGATCGAGGATCTCCTCGGCCTGAATGCCGGCTGCTGCCATAATCGTCTCGTTGTAGTCCAGGCTCATCGTCTCCAGGATAAGCTGTGCCGCGTTGGGGTAATTGGCTTTAATCAGCGCCTCAGTACACCCGGTATCCGATGCAAAATTAAGCCAGATCACGGAAGGTCGCCTGGCGGCTGCAGCAATCAGGGCCTCAGCGACCCTGGGGATTCCCATGGAACCTAGACCTAGCAGGGCTGCCGTCATTCCACAAAGCCTGATAAAGTCCCGCCGGCTTACTCCCCGAATAGGGGAAGGTTCCCCCCCTTGGACCAGGGGTTCTTGAATTACAGGAAGTTTGATGCCCTTGGTGTGGCTTATCCCTGAAAGGAGAGGTGGGCCATCCTCGCGGATCACCCGCAATTTTATGTCTTCAAGCATGGCGGCCTCCTTTTTTGCGCTGGTGTGATGATCATAAATTGTGCAAGTCCAGTACCATTCTTAAAAAATGTACGGCAATGCTAGCCCAAAGGTTTTGGACTCTATGGTTTTCTTTGCCTTATTTAAGAAAATGGTACCTTCCATCATCTCTCAGGACCCTCTTCTTTGGTACCAATCCTCCCCTTCTATCGAAAGGTAATTGAGGCTAAATGCTACAGAAGGACCTAATTCATCCGTATGGTTGGTTTGAAAGCTTAGATCTACTGAATCTAGAAGCGATAGATGAGCTTTG
>DATECO010000259.1:0-14569 GCA_035286865.1 Nitrospiria bacterium
ATCACGTTCCTGGTGATCCCAGTGCAGGTGGACAAGGCCCAGAGGGTGATCGAAATCCCTCAGGGGGCCAATCTCCGGACGGTGGCCCAGCTATTGGCAGGGCAGGGGCTCATCAAGGATCCCACATATTTTATCATTGCGGGAAAATTGATTGGAGTTGAGCGGGAGATCAAGCCTGGGGAATATGCGGTTCATACCGACATGCGCCCTCTCCAGATCCTGGGCTTTTTAAAAAGGGGAGATACCTACAAGCATGATGTGGCCATCCCCGAAGGCTATACCGTTAAACAGATCGCCGAGTTATTGGAGGAGAATCAGCTTGGGGACAGCAAGACCTTTATCGGGCTGACCCGGGACAGGGAATTCATCAGATCGCTGGAGATTCAGAGTAACAGCTTGGAGGGCTATCTCTTTCCCAGCACTTATAAAATTGCCAAGAGGGATCCACCGGAAGACATCATCAGGATGATGGTGCATGCCTTTCAGCATGTCTACACAGGGGAATTTCAGGATCGTGCCCAGGAGCTCCATCTGACCCAGGACCAGGTGGTGACCCTGGCCTCCATGATCGAGAGGGAAGCCTCCAGTGATGATGAGCGTCGAAAAGTCTCTGCGGTTTTCCATAATCGCCTGCGCCGCCATATACCCCTGCAGAGCGATCCTACCGTAATCTACGCCCTGCCGGATTTTGACGGAAATCTTAAGCGGGTGCATCTCAAGATCGACTCGCCCTATAACACCTACCGATGGCCGGGTCTTCCCCCGGGCCCAATTGCCAACCCGGGTAGGGCCTCACTCTATGCGACCCTGTACCCGGATCCTGTGGATTATCTCTTCTTTGTCTCCCGAAATGATGGGACTCATTACTTCTCAAGTAGCATCCGGGAGCACAACCGGGCTGTGGCCAAATACCAGCAAAAACGTAGAGTGAAGAAATGAGGCGAATCGATGTTTGATCAACCCCAGGACCTGGCCCGCCTGATCGATCACACCTTTCTCAAACCGGAGGCCACCCAGGCCGATATCACCCGGCTCTGTAATGAGGCTATGGAATACTCCTTTGCAACGGTCTGTCTGGCCCCCTGCTATGTGGAATTTTCGGCAGGATTGTTGAAGGAAACTTCAACCAAGGTCTGCACCGTCGTGGGGTTTCCGTTGGGCAACAGTAGTATCTCGGTGAAGATCGTGGAGGCCATGGAGGCCTTGAAACATGGGGCGAAGGAACTGGATATGGTCATCAACCGGGGGGCCCTGAAGTCCGGTGATGATGAGTATGTGAAAAGTGAGGTCCTTAATGTTGTCAATGTGTGTCAGGAGGCTCTGCTCAAGGTGATTCTGGAGACCGGCGCCCTTACACCGGATGAAATGATCAGGGGTGCCCGGCTGGTCCTGGAGGCCGGGGGGAAATGGATTAAGACCTCCACCGGTTTCATTTATCGTGGTGCGACGGTAGAGGATGTGAGATTATTGAAAAAGACCTTGGGCCATCGAGGGTTTGTGAAGGCCTCGGGTGGAATAAAGGACCTCGCCACTGTGATGGCCATGATCCAGGCGGGGGCCAGCAGGATTGGGACAAGCCACGGGGTGGCCATCATGCAAGAATACCTGGCAGGCCACTGAAAAAGCCCATCTGCTCCGTTCTCCTCGAATCGAGGATGAGAGGTTGCATTGGATTCTCGGTACAAGCTTTCCCCCTCGGTCCCCTCGATGTACCTAACCCTGTACGCCTGCGTTGTCCTCGGGGCTGCGGCCTTGCATCTGGAGCTTTTTGAGCAGCCTGCAAGGCTGAAGGCCAAGGTCGGAGGACTCAAATATGAACAGGCCATTTGACCGTGCGATCCTGATCATCGTGGATAGCTTGGGGGTGGGGGAGCTCCCGGATGCAGCCGAGTACGGGGATGTGGGGAGCCACACGCTGGGCCATATCGCCGAAACGGTGGGAGGATTACATCTTCCCAATTTTGAAAGCCTGGGTCTAGGTCGGCTGGGTCATTTCAAGGGCCTTAGGTCCGCTGCCCATCGGAGGGGGGCCTTTGGGCGGATGGCCGAGCAGTCCAAAGGAAAAGATACCACCACAGGCCATTGGGAGATGATGGGGGTTATTTTAGCGCAGCCCTTTCCAGTCTACCCGCACGGGTTTCCCCCTGAGGTGATCGAGCCCTTCAGGAAATCCATCGGACGGGACATCCTGGGAAACATCCCTGCCTCAGGGACTGAAATTATCAGAGAGTTGGGGGAGCGGCACCTATCAACAGGTTACCCGATCATTTACACTTCGGCCGATAGTGTCTTTCAGATCGCGGCCCATGAAGAGATCATCCCCATTGATGAACTTTACCGCATGTGCGAGGCGGCCAGGAAGATCTTGGCGCCGCCTCATAATGTCAGCCGTGTGATCGCCCGCCCCTTTGTCGGTAAACCTGACCATTTCACGCGGACCGATCGACGCAGAGATTTCTCCGTGGAGCCCCCTCACGAGACCCTTCTGGACAAGCTCTTCCAGCGACAGCTCCCGGTCATGGCCATTGGCAAGATCGAGGATATTTTTGCCAAACGGGGAATCACCCATGGGAGCCATACCCGCAGCGACATGGATGGGGTAGATCAGACGCTGAAGGTGATGTGTGAGTGCCAAAGGGGTTTAATTTTTACAAATCTGGTGGACTTTGATACCCTGTACGGCCATCGAAATGATGTTCAGGGGTACGCCAGGGCATTGGCAGAGCTGGACTCAAGGATCCCTGAACTATTGGATGCCCTGCGCGATCAGGATCTCCTGATCTTCTCGGCTGACCACGGCAATGACCCCACCACCCCCAGCACAGATCATTCGCGTGAGTATGTTCCCCTCTTGATTCACGGCCCCCGTATCCAAAGGGTTGTCGATCTGGGGACTCGCAGTACTTTTGCGGATCTGGGACAGACCCTGGCCGAGGTTTTTGGGGTTGAAAGACTCTCCGCAGGGACCAGTTTTTTATCCGATCTAATCCATGTCCATAGAAAATAGACTCAGACAACTCGGTATTACCCTCCCAGCGCCTCCCAAACCGGTTGGGTCTTATGTCCCTGCTGTGAAGGCAGGGAACTTGCTTTTCTTAAGTGGGATGATCCCATTCAAAGAGGGGAAGCTAGCCTTTGAGGGAAAGCTGGGACTCGACTTGACAGTGGAACAGGGCCAGCAGGCAGCACGTCTGACAATGATCAACGCCCTTGCCGTGATCCGGCAGGAGTTGGGTAGCCTGGATCGAGTGAAACGGGTTGTTCGTCTGAGCGGTCATGTCGCCTCTGCCCCAGGTTTTCACCAACAGCCCCTTGTGCTCAATGGGGCCTCAGATCTCTTGGTGGAGATTTTTGGTGAGAAGGGCTACCATGCCCGGCTGGCCCTGGGCGCAATAGAGCTCCCCCTGAATGCCCCAGTCGAGCTAGAACTGATCGTAGAGGTAGAAGGTGATGAGTAGGTCTGATGCGTGTCTATGATCTAATCAAACGGAAACGAGACGGTGGGACCCTCACCGGTGAGGAAATCCGGTTTATCATTGATGGCTACGTGAAGGGTAAAATCCCAGACTACCAGGTCTCTGCCCTCCTTATGGCGATCTATTTTAGGGGGATGAACTCTCGCGAGAACTGGGACCTCACCCAGGCCATGATACAGTCGGGGAGGGTCCTGGATCTCTCCTCCTTATCTGCCCCCAAAATTGACAAGCACAGCACGGGTGGGGTGGGGGACAAGGTGAGCTTGGTTCTGGCACCGCTGGCTGCGTCTGCCGGGATCTGTGTCCCGATGATGGCCGGGCGGGGACTGGGGCATACCGGCGGGACATTGGATAAACTGGCAGCCATCCGGGGCCTGCGAGTGGATTTGTCAGAGGCTGAGCTGAGGGACCAGCTCAAGCAGATCGGCGTCGCCATTGTCGGCCAGACCCGGGATCTGGCCCCTGCGGACCGGAGGCTGTATACGTTGCGGGATGTGACTGCGACTGTAGACTGTATTCCCCTCATTGCAAGTAGCATCATGAGCAAAAAACTGGCCGAGGGAATTGACGGCTTGGTACTGGATGTCAAGGTGGGCAGCGGTGCCTTCATGAAGACTTTGGCTCAGGGTCTGAAATTGGCCCGGGAGATGGTAGAGATCGGCCGACGGGCGGGGCACAAAGTCGTTGCGCTCCTCACCGACATGGATCAACCCCTGGGAAGGGCTGTGGGGAATGCCTTGGAGGTGCGTGAGGCCTTGGAGACCCTGAGGGGCGGCGGGCCTGAGGATATCAGAAAGCTCTGCGTTGAGCTGGGGGCCTGGATGATGAAGCTGGGGAGGCTGGTGCGAGACCTGCGGCCCGCACGAATAAGGCTGCAATCGCTAATTGATGATCAGACGGCGCTCGTGAAGTTTAAGGAGATGGTGGTCCACCAAGGCGGTGATCCTGCCGTGATTGATAATCCCGAACTCTTGCCAGTAGCCCGATATCAGGTCCCCGTAGTTTCACGCCAGGAGGGTTATGTCTCTTGTATCCAGACAGAGGTTATTGGAAATGCGGCTATGGTCCTGGGTGCCGGCCGAGAGAGGATAGAATCCAGTATTGATCCGTCCGTGGGGATCATGCTCCAAAAAAAACGGGGTGACCGGGTAAAACGAGGTGAGGTGCTGGCGGAAATTCATTTCAATGATCAGACTCAAAAACAACAGGTCACCAAGATGATCCAGGGGGCCTATCTCTTTTCTGATCGCCGACCCCCGCCCCACCCTCTGATTCAAGCAATCGTGACCCAAAAGGGTGTTAGAGTTATTCGAAATTAATTTGGATGCTGGCCTTGGTCTTAAGGTTTGATAGGTAGGCCTCCAATTTTCCTTTTGCCTTTGCCTCAGTTAAAAACATCTCGATCTCTTTTTCTGCCTCCTCATAGGTCTTGTGCTGAAATTTTCCCTGGTTTTCTGAATAATACTGGGAGATCTCTTCAGGGAGAAGGATCACAAAAAAACGAATTCGCTGATCGATAAAGCGATTTACCCTCAAATGCTCTTTGACCCTCTGCCGGAGGTCTTCCGGAGTCATGGCATTCCGGCGAAGGGCCATTTCAAATGCTGCCGGGGAGGGAAACCGATTCTGGATGATTTCCAGTTCGTGATCGATTTGCCTCTCTGTGGGATCTTCCACATCAAATCGTTTGGCCTCGGCGAGGAGAAGTTTTTGGTTGATTAATTCCCGAATCCCTGTACGTATGGCAGAATCTGAAAGGGTTCCCCCCAGATCCCTCTGAGGCGGAGGCTCAACCTTGCTGAAATAAAACAGATCGCTTTCGACATCACTCAAGGAGATCACTTCCCCATTGACCACTGCGAGAATGCGGTCCAGGACTATTACCGCAGAGGACCCAGGCTGGAGGGGCCAGAGGACCAAGAAGAGAAAGAAGAGTATTTTCATTGGCACTCGATTTACGATTCGTGAATGACTAGGGTCCCTGCGATGAGGTCATGAAGGCCCCTTTTTTGCGGATGAAAGGCGATCATGAGGAATCCGATTCCCAACAGAAGAAAACCTGAGATGAGATACCCTAGCGTCCGGAGAACGGCCCTCCCCCAGGTGAGGGGTTGCTGATCCTTTTTAAGGACCCTGATTCTCAGAAGCATCTTGCCCGGGGTCTGCCCGCCATAGCCCAGGAAAAAGATGAAGTAGGCACTATTAAGCAAAAACCAGATCAACAAGTATAGGCCCAAGAGGAATAGGACAAGCTCCTCGGAAGGGATTTCCAGGTGTATGGACCTCAAGCTGATTCCCATCGCGAAACTTCCAGTCAGGGCGAGGATGAGAAAGAGAAGATCCAGGATGATCAGATCAATCAGGAAGGCCACGCCTCTGGCCCAGAACCCGGCCCACCTGACATTTATCTGTGGGGGCCCGTGCGGAATGGGGGAAGGGTCCTCCGATGCCCCCACACCCCGCGCTCGGACAGGCAAAGCCTGACCCTCACTTTCATTTATCTGTGGAGGCTCGGTCTGTCGGGACCCGGGAGGGATAGGGACCGGCTCGTAACTGGCCAAGCCAGATGCCGGATCATCCATGGCCCATGTCTCCTATCTCATATTGAAGCATGGCGAGCGTGGCCAGGCAGGCGGTCTCTGCCCTCAAAATGCGCCAACCCAAAGAAACGGGGATGAAATGGTGTTCCCTCGCCAATAAGACCTCATGGTCAGAAAAACCTCCTTCGGGTCCGATCAAAACCAGGATCTTCGGACTCTGGAGATTTGATTGGAGCACCTCCCTTAAACCTTTCTTTTCCTCTCCTTCCCAAGGGAGAAGTGAGAAGTCAAAGTTGGGACTCTCCTTGATGAGACGGGAAAAATCTGTGGGAAAGTCCAGTTGCGGAATCTCCCATCGGCCTGCCTGCTGGGCGGCCTCTTTGAGGATCTCTTCCCATCGATGATGCTGGATCTCAACTCTTTCAGGCCGGGGTGCCACCACGGTTCTTTCTGTCACCAGGGGAACTATCCTTGACACCCCGAGTTCTGTGGCCTTTTGAAGGCTCCAATCCATTTTTTTGGACTTTAAGATGGCCTGGCCCAGCGTAATTCTTAAAGGGGAAACAGGGGCCTTCCTTTTCTCTTGCAGGACTTTTCCCACGATCCGTTTCGGTGTGACTTCCAGGAGTTGGACGTCGTAGCCTATCTTCTGTTCGTCAATAACAAAGATCCGGTCCCCGATCTGTTGTCGTAGCGCACCTCCGACATGCCGGACTAGGGGACCCGTGAGTTGCAGGACACCTCCTATGATCTGTTTTGAATGGATAAAAAAGACGGGCATGTGTGTTCCCAACCCTCTTCGCGCCCCGTGAGGGCCGGACGATTCTTGATCAATGTGAGGTGGAGGGGCACTGGGTCTTGACGAAACGGCTAAAAGAGATTTTTTACCTTGTCAAAAAAACTGTCCTCGCCGGTCTGGATGCTTTCTGCACCGATCTTGGCTAATTCCTGGAGGAGTTCCTTCTGACGATCCGTCAGCTTTGTCGGGATCGCGACCTTGACCTTGACCACCAAGTCGCCGTTCTCATATCCCCTGGGATCTGGTGCGCCCAGTCCCTTTAGCTTGAAGATTTTGCCGTGTTGGGTGCCCGGTGGGATCTTTAGTTCGGTTTTTCCTTTTAGAGTGGGTACCTCAACGCTTGCCCCCAGGGCGGCCTGTGTGAAACTGATCAGGACTTCGCAAAGGATGTGATTGCCTTCTCGCGAGAAGACAGGGTGCTCCTTGACCGTGATGACCACATAGAGATCTCCCGGGTGGCCCCCATTTTCTCCCGGCTCTCCCTCACCGGCCAGACGCAACCTGGATCCATTATCTACTCCGGCAGGAAGCTTGACTGTGAGCGTTCGTTCCTTCTGGAGTCTTTTCTCCCCGCGACACTTCATGCAGAACTCAGAGATGATGCGGCCCTGCCCATGGCAGTGACCACAGGCCCGGCTGATCGTAAAGAAGCCCTGCTGATAGCGGACTTGGCCAGCTCCTCGACAGGCCGTGCAGGTCTTCAGGGTAGAACCGGCCTTTGCACCGGTACCCCGGCAGTCGGGGCAGGTTTCCCATCGAGGGATGCGGATTTTGATCTCTTTACCGAAGATGGCGTCATCAAAGGAGATCTCCAGATCATAGCGCAGGTCTGTGCCTCGTTCCGCCCTACTCCTTGTACGGGTTGAGGACCCGAAGAAGTCCTCAAAGATGTCACTGAAGATGTCGTTGAATCCACCTCGACCGAAGTCGAAGTCAAAACCTCCACCTCTTCCAAAGCCTTCCCCACCCACCCCTGCACCGGCGTGGCCAAACAGGTCATAGGCTCGGCGTTTCTGGGAATCGCCGAGAATGCTGTAGGCCTCATTGATTTCCTTGAAACGCTCCTCAGACTCCTTGTTGCCTGGATTCTTGTCGGGGTGGTGCTTAATGGCCAGCTTGCGGAAGGCCTTTTTGATCCCTTCTTCATCCGCATTCCGCGAGATTCCCAGAATGTCGTAGTAGTCTCTCTTTGTGGTTGCCATAGTCTGGTTGGGTCTGTTATTTCCGTTTGGTCCGTTAAGTCCGTCACGGACAAAACGGGCTAAAGGGACTTAATGGTCTTACTTTTTGTCTTCGCGAAACTCCGCATCCATCGTGGGTCCAGCGGAGGCCCCACCGGGTTCCCCCTGCGAGGCCCCACCGGATTCCCCCTGCGAAGGCCCACCGGGGGCTGCTCCAGCGGTGGAACCGGCCTTTTTGTACATCTCCTCTGCCAACCGATGGGAGGCCTTAGCCAGTTCATCCGCAGCCCCCTTGATGGCCACGGCCTCGTTACCCTCCATCGCTTTTCGAGTGAGTGAGATCTTTTCCAGGATGGTCGTCTTTTCGGACTCGGAGACCTTCTCACCAAAATCGGACAATGATTTTTCAACACTGTAGATAAGACTGTCCGCCTGATTTCTGGCCTCGGCCAGATCTCTCTTTCTCCGGTCTTCATCAGAGTGGGCCTGGCCCTCTCTCACCAGCTTATCAATTTCTTCCTTAGATAGACCGCTGGAGGCTGTGATCCTGATGGATTGCTCCTTGCTGGTTGCCAGGTCCTTGGCTGAGACATGAACGATTCCATTGGCATCGATATCGAAGGTCACATCGATCTGGGGCACCCCTCGCGGGGCCGGGGGTATCCCCACCAGGTCAAACTGCCCCAACATCTTGTTGTCCGGGGCCATCTCGCGCTCGCCCTGGTAGACGCGAATCGTGACCGCTGTCTGACTGTCCGAGGCCGTGGAGAAGATCTGGCTCTTTCGTGTGGGGACAGTGGTGTTTCGCTCAATGATTTTTGTAAAGACGCCCCCCAGTGTCTCGATGCCCAGAGAGAGAGGCGTAACGTCCAGAAGCAGGACGTCCTTGACCTCCCCTTTGAGAACTGCAGCTTGAATGGCGGCCCCGACTGCGACTACCTCGTCAGGGTTAACCCCTTTGTGGGGCTCCTTGCCAAAAAAATCCTTAACGACCTGTTGGACCTTTGGCATCCGAGTCATTCCCCCCACCAGGACTACCTCATCGATATCCTTAGGAGTGACCCCGGCATCCGCCAGGGCCTTGCGGCAAGGCTCAACGGTTTTTTCGATGAGATCATCCACCAGTTGCTCAAGCTTAGACCGGTTCAGTTTGATTACGAGGTGTTTGGGACCGCTGGCATCGGCTGTAATAAAGGGGAGGTTGATCTCTGTTTCCTGAGAAGAAGACAGCTCGATCTTGGCCTTTTCGGCAGCCTCCTTTAACCGCTGCAGTGCCATCTTGTCCTTTCGCAGGTCGATTCCGTGCTCCTTTTTAAATTCCTGCACCAGCCAGTCCATGATCCGAACGTCGAAGTCATCACCTCCCAGGTAGGTATCCCCGTTAGTGGACTTTACCTCAAATACCCCTTCACCAAGCTCCAGAATGGAGACGTCGAATGTGCCACCTCCCAGATCATACACGGCCACCCGTTCCTCTTTCTTTTTCTCCTTGTCCAGTCCATAGGCCAGGGCCGCCGCTGTGGGTTCATTAATGATCCGGAGGACATTAAGCCCAGCGATCGTCCCCGCATCCTTAGTGGCCTGACGCTGGCTATCATCGAAATAGGCGGGGACTGTGATGACTGCTTCTTTGACGGGTTCGCCCAGGTAGTTTTCTGCGTCCTGTTTTAGTTTCTGCAGGATCATGGCAGAGATCTCAGGGGGACTATAACCCTTACCCCGGATCTCCACACTTGCATCTCCGTTGGAGGCCTCGGCGATCTTGTAGGGTAGCCTCTTTAACGCCTCCCGAACCTGTTCTGAATTATATTTTCTCCCCATGAGGCGTTTGATGGAGTAGATCGTGTTCTCTGGATTGGTAATGGCCTGTCGCTTGGCGATCTGTCCCACCAGTCGTTCGCCTTTATCGGTAAAGGCAACCACGGAAGGAGTGGTCCGGTTACCCTCAGCATTTGGAATCACTACGGGGTCACCTCCCACGACATAGGCCACACACGAATTGGTTGTCCCCAGATCAATGCCGATTACCTTAGCCATATCTTACCTCCGCTCCTATCATATCATGAAAAGATCGTTTATTCATTTAGAAACATTCTCCACAGGACTCAATTCGTTTGGTCCTGCTCTGGGCTGTCTTCAGCATTTTCCTTTTCTCCCGAAACTTTCTTTCTGGAAACAATGACCATGGCGGGACGCAGGATCCGATCGTTCAGCCGGTATCCCCTCTGGATCTCCTCAATCACGGTCCCGTCTTCGTGATCATCGGATTGCATCTCACTCATCGCCTCGTGTTTGGAGGGGTCAAAGGGCTGTAGATGGCTTTCAAAGGAACTGACCCCGAGTTTCCCCATCACCTCCAGGCACTGTTTGAGGATGAGTTCCAGTCCCTCCAGGATCCTTGTGGGTTCCCTGAGATCCTTGGTATGGAAGATAGCCCTCTCCAGATTGTCTACTACAGACAGGAATTCTTTGAGCACCCGTTCATTGGCATACTTGTTTGATTCTTCCAGGTCCCTGGAGACCCGCTTCTTGTAATTTTCGAAATCCGCATAGATTCGTAAGTATTTATCCAGGAGGGACTTGTTTTCCTGCTCCTTGGATTCCAGTTGCTGACGCAACTTGGCGTACTCCTCTTCTCTGCAAGGCTCTACACCTTCGGTTTCCTCCTTGCCCTTCATCATCTCAGAATTCACAGGGATTTCAGCGCTTTCTTCTTCAGGCATAAATCCTTTCTTAATACGATTTGCTCTAAGCGGTTTCGGCCAGGGTCTGGCTCAAAAGCCTGGCAGTATAGTCCACCAGCGGAATGACCCTGGAATATTCCATTCGTATCGGGCCAATGATGCCCAGAGCGCCCAGGGCTTGGTTGCCCCGCTTATAATTGGTGATGACTAAACTGCATTCGTTGGTTCCCAGAAAGGCATTTTCCGAACCAATAAAGACCTGGACCCCCTCGCTATTAAAGCACTTGTCCAATAGCTTCATAATATTATATTTTTCTTCGAAGGTGCGGAAAAGAGTCTTCATGTTCTCGACATTTGAAAATTCGGGCTGCTCCAGAATGTTAGTGGCCCCTTCTAAATAGAGTTCTTCTCCCTGGGCCTCTATGAGGGATTCGCTGATCGGCTCCAATGCCATCTGGAGAAGACGATTGTATGACTCCTTATCCTCCCACATCTGGTCCAGAAGTTTTGTCCGGATCTCTTGAAGCGTGAGGCCCTTGAATCGGTCATTAAGAAAGAATGAAAAGCGATCGAGCTCCTGCTGGGCGAAATCTTCGTCTGTCTCGATGATCTTGGTCTGGACGAGACCCTCTGTGGAGACGAAAACAATCAAGATATGATGCCTTCTTAGTTCGATGAACTGCAGATGTTGAAAGAGCATGTTGGTAAATTTCGGCGTCAGGACAATGCCCACGCAATGTGAGCAGAGGGAAAGCATCCTGGAGGTTTCCTGGAGTAATCCCCTGACGTCATCCGTCTTATGAAGCGAATACTGCTGGACTCCAAAATCGTAATTCTTCACTTCCGGATCGGCCTCGCTCAGGAGTCCATCGACATAGAAACGATATCCTTTTTCAGAGGGCACTCTCCCTGCGGAGGGATGGGGTTGGATGAGATATCCCATTTCCTCCAGATCAGCCATAATGTTTCGGATACTCGCTGGTGAAAGGCCGAAGTCAAATGTCTTGGTGAGG
The DNA here is from genome assembly GCA_035286865.1 of Nitrospiria bacterium. Taxonomy (GTDB): domain Bacteria; phylum Nitrospirota; class Nitrospiria; order DATECO01; family DATECO01; genus DATECO01. Next base: position 11,694 of record DATECO010000259.1, read on the forward strand.
GTCCGAGACCCGACCGGATAGGCGGTCCTAATGTAGCTCAGGATGACGGCCTTTAGAATATTTTGACTCCGGTCATTGAGGTCTTCAGTCATCTTTTTACCCGATCCTTGATAATAACAGGCTTTAACGTGGCCAGAAGGCCACTGATCATAGTATAACTATTTGTAATCAAAAATGAAATAAAAGTTTAAATCTATGATTAGCACTCGATTCAGTAGAGTGCTAATACATAAAAAATACCAATTATTTGTGGGTCTGTCAAGTACAAAAATCTACACGGCCATGTGACGATTCTTTTCGTAAATTATTCTCAACCCTTCCAGGGTCAGATAGGGTCTGACCTCCCGGATCATCTTCGATTCTGGGGCAATTATCGTGGCTAGACCCCCTGTGGCAACCACAAGAGGATCGCCGCCCATTTCACCCTTGATCCTGCTGATCAGTCCGTCCACAAGACAGGCAAAACCGATCAGAATCCCTGACTGCATGCTCCTGACGGTGTCTTTCCCGATGATGGTCTTTGGCCTGATCAATTCGATCTTGGGCAGTTTGGCTGTTCTGGTAAACAGGGCTTCTGCGGAAATGATCATCCCGGGGGAGATGACTCCCCCTAAATATTCTCCCTTCCCGGAGATGGCGCAGAAGGTGGTGGCAGTTCCGAAATCCACGATGATCAGTGGCCCACCGTAAATCTCATACCCGGCCGCTGCATTCACGAGCCGATCCGCACCAATCTCCTGTGGATTGTCATAACAGATCTTCAGCCCGATCTCCATCCCATCGTTGACAAGGAGGGGATCGATTCCAAAATACTTTTTGCCGATTTCCGCAAAGATGGGCGTCAGGGGAGGGACCACGTTGGAGCAGATGATTGCGCGAACCTCCTGGGCCAGGGTCCCCCGGGAGCGAAAGAGGTCGAGAATGAGCATGGCATACTCATCCACTGTTTTGTCGAGGTGGGTGGTAATCCTCCAACTGGCCATGAGCTCTTCTTTCTCAAAGAGTCCCAGCACGATATTCGTATTTCCAATGTCTATTGCAAGCAGCATCTCTATTATAGGGGCTTGCGTCGCCCCCTCCACCGGCAAAGCCGGATGGAGCCTCCCCCTCTCGCTCTCCGCCTAAGGCGGATCGCTGGGTAGATTCCCACGGTCGGCTCGAGCCAGAGAACTTGGTTTGGAAAAGTGCCACGGGCTCTGGCCGGGGGAAACTACTCGCTATTTGTTATACGTTACTCGTTAAAAGAATAAGTTCCGAATAACGAATAACGTATAACGTATAACGATCCATTTAATTCCTCAGGTGGATCACGTCTCCGGAGCGGATCACCTCATTGGTTTCCCCCTGAGTTCGGAGGATCAGGGCCCCGTCACGATCTATGGCTTCTGCCCATCCCTTGATGATCCTCCCTGGGAGGATCACCTTGACCCTTCTGCCCAGGGTGACGGTCAGGGAGCGAAATTCCTCTAGGACAGGGGTGGACCCTTCACTCAAAAATCTCAGATACCTCTCCTCAAGCTTGTTGCAAAGGGCCGCCATGAGCTCATTTCTGTCCACACCCTGTCCCGCCTCGGCCATGAGGCTTGTAGCCGTAGCGCGGATCTCATCGGGGAGTGCCTCGGGATCAAGATTAACATTAATGCCAATTCCAATAACGAGGTAATTTACCTGATCCTTGACAACGCCCAGTTCGGTCAGGATACCGGCCACTTTTCTGTCATGAATCAAGATATCATTGGGCCATTTGATGACTGCCTCAAGCCCTGTGAGCGCACGGATGGCCTGTGCGACCGAGGTCGCGGCGAGGCAGGTCACCACAGGGGCCTCGGGCGGTGGAATGCGGGGACGGAGGATCAAAGAGGCATAGAGATTCACAGAGGGTGGGGAAATCCATCTACGGCCCAGACGCCCCCGTCCTTGGCTTTGGGCCTCTGCGAGGACAAGAGTTCCTTCTGTTGCCCCGTCCGGGAGTGTCGCCGACTGTTCGGCCATTTTTAGGGCGGTTTTGTTGGTGGATTCCAACTGAGCAAACAAATAGATCGTCCGCCCCACAAAAGTGGTGCATAGTGCGTGATGAATCTGTAAGGTCTGAAGGCGATCAGTCCAGGTGGGTCGAAGCAGTAGATCGTCCTTTCGGGAGGTCTTCCTTTCCATCAGGGGTTCTTCCTTGTTATCTTCTTGGTCGCCTTCTCTGCCGTCTTTTCGATATTCAGGCAGATGTCTACCGCCGGTGCAGAATGGGTCAAGGCCCCGACCGCAATATAATCGACCCCTGTTGCGGCGATTTCGGCGACATTGGAAAGGGTGACGCCGCCGGACGCCTCGATCAGTGCCCGTCCTTTAATCATCTCCACAGCCTTCCTCATCAACCCTGGGTGCATGTTGTCCAACAGGATTATATCCGCGCCACTTGTGATGGCCTCTTTGACTTCTTCGAGTGTCCTGGCCTCCACTTCGATCTTGAAAGGGTGGGGGGAGGAATGCCTGGCTTTTTCTACTGCCCGGGAGAGGCTCCCTGCAAGATCCACGTGGTTGTCCTTGATCAGTATCCCATCGCCCAGGCTGAAGCGGTGGTTAAAGCCCCCGCCAACGCGCACGGCATATTTCTCAAGGATCCTCAGACCTGGGGTGGTCTTACGGGTGTCCACGATCCTGGCCTTAAAACCCTTCACACAAGCAACATATTTTGAGGTCAGTGTGGCGATTGCCGATAGCCTTTGTAAAAAATTAATAGCCACCCGCTCACCCATCAGGATACAGCGTCCGTCCCCCTCGAGTTGGGCGATAACGCTGCCCACTTCTACGGGTTCACCATCCGCGGCGAGCTGCCAAAACTTGACCGCAGGATCCAGTGCCTCGAACACTATGCAGGCGAT
>DATECO010000260.1:0-3970 GCA_035286865.1 Nitrospiria bacterium
CATGCTGGTGGATCTGGAAAGAAATGACCTGGGAAGAGTATGTCAGTATGGCAGCATCAAAGTGGACGAATTTATGGTCACAGAACGTTATTCCCATGTCATGCATATCGTGTCCAATATTCAGGGGAGGCTGAGGGAGGACACGGACTGCCTGGATGTCCTTCGGGCCGTCTTCCCCGGAGGGACGATCACGGGAGTCCCCAAGGTCAGGTGCATGGAGATCATCGACGAACTCGAACCGGTCGCCCGAGGTCCGTATACAGGATCTATTGGCTATATCAGCTATTCCGGAGATATGGACTTAAACATCGTGATTCGGTCCTTTCTGATAAAGGAGGGCATAGCTCATGTCCAGGTCGGGGCAGGGATTGTGGCCGATTCGGACCCGGAGTGGGAGTATCAGGAATGTCTCTACAAGGCAGAGGCCATGCTCAAAGCGATCAAGCTGGCTCAGGGACAGAGGGGAGGAAGGGGTGACCGGTAAGGCCAACGGAGGATGGATTCATTTTAATGGCCGCCTGATTCCAGAACGAGAAGCCCTCATCTCTGTCTACGACCGCGGTTTCCTCTATGGCGATGGCGTCTTTGAGACCCTCCGGGCTTACGATGCAAAGGTCTTCAGGTCCCGGGAACATGTCTCAAGGCTGTTCCGATCGGCACAGGCCATCTCCCTTTCTATCTCCTCATCCCCCGACGAAATCCTAAAAATCCTGTCACAGACCCTGGAAGCGAATAGGCTTAGAAATGCCTATTTAAGAATCACCGTGTCCAGGGGTCCTGGTGAGATCGGTTTGGAGCCCGGGGATTCTTCATCACCCACCATCGTGATTATGGCCAAAGAGTTCTTCGGGCATCCCGAAAAATTATATCGGGAAGGGGTCGGGATTGCCGTGGTGAAGGCCCGGAAGACACCGGCCAGTTCCCTAGACCCCAAGATCAAGTCGCTCAACTATCTTACCCCTATTCTTGCAAAGATTGAGGCCAGGGCCTCTGGGGTGTACGAGGGGATCCTACTCAATCAGGAGGGGTATCTTTGTGAGGGAACCGTGAGTAATCTCTTTCTGGTCAGGAAGGGGCAGCTGTTGACTCCTGCCCCTTCCTGCGGGATCCTGGAGGGAATCACCCGTCAGGCCGTAATCGAGCTGGCTAACAAGGCGGGAATTATCGTGAAGGAAGGAAAATACCGCCCTGATGAAATCCTCCGGGCAGATGAGTGCTTTCTGACCAATACCACCATGGAACTGATGCCGGCGGTGAGAATTACCGGTGTGCCGGCTACACAAGTGAGCCAGCCGATCGGAGAGGGCCGGGTGGGGCCTCTTACCCGTTTCCTCCATCAGGCCTACCAAGAAGAAGTGTTGAGAGATTAATTAGCCTTTTATTGGACTCTTCCCGATAATCTGGGGAGATTTTTCGACCTTGACCTTAAGGATCCGCCTGCCCTCCATATCTACGATGGTAAACTTGTGCTCCCCGTATTGGATGATCTCCCCGACCCGGGGCGTATCCTGGAGCTGGGCCATGACAAATCCCGCCAATGTCTCATACTCCGAGGACTCCGGGATAGCAAGCCCGTAATCCTCACGCAGATCGCGCACCGACAGGGAGGCATCAATCGCCAGAGAGCCGTCCCTGAGGCGTTCTACCGGGCGCTCCTCGATGTCATACTCGTCCTGAATTTCACCTACAATCTCTTCGATCAGATCTTCCATGGTCACCAAGCCCTCCACGCTGCCATACTCATTAATCACAACGGCCATCTGAGTCCGCCTGCGCTGGAGTTCCTTTAGAAGGTGGCTCACCTTCATGGTCTCGGGGACAAAATAGACGGGATGCAATAGATTTCGAAGAACAATCGGTTCCTTCTTAGTTAGAGCCGTAAATAGGTCCTTAAAATAGAGGATTCCCAACACCTCACTCATGGCCTCGCCATAGACGGGATATCTTGAAAACTTTGACTCCTCTAGGTACTGGATGACCTGGTCGATCGAGGTATTCACCTGAATGGCGTGAATCTTAGGCCGGGGCACCATGACCTCCCGTACAGAGATATCTTTAAATTCAAATACGCTATGGATAAGCTCCTGTTCGGTCAGGCTAAAAATTCCCCGCTCTCTCGCTTCCTTGAGGAGCAACTTGACCTCCTCCTCAGACACAAAGGGTCGTTCAAAGGGCATCGCACCGCCAAACGGCCTTAGAATAAGCCTGCTGCTGAAGGTCAGGACCCTGATGATCCCTGAACTCAACCTTGATAGCCAGTCTACAGGGATCGCCACACGAAGCGCAATTTCATCTGCATAACGGAAGGCGAGTGATTTTGGTACGAGTTCTCCCAAAATTAGAGAGAGGTAAGTGATCAGGGCAACGACAATGGCAATGGCAATCCCCTCACTGGCACGCTGTAGGAGCGGATAGGGAAGTTGATTAATAATCGGCTTGAGGCTCTCCACGGCTGTTATACCGCCCACCGCCCCGGCCAAGGCCCCCACCAGAGTAATCCCTACCTGAACTGTGGCAAAAAATCGATCTGGATCCCCCTGGAGCTGGTGGATGATCTTGGCAGCCCTATTGCCCGCGTCCATGAGCTGCCTGATCCGGGTTCGTTTAGCAGCGATAATGGCTATCTCGGAACACGCAAAGAAACCATTCGCCAATATTAACAGGAATATGAATATAAGTTTAAACCAAATAGCTTCCATGGTTTCTTCTCCCGAATTTAAAATACCATAATAAGGTCACAAACACAAGCCACACAATAATTATGAAAATGTTCTTGACATGGGATAATGGACCCTTTATACTTAAAAACATAAAGCCTACTAGTTTAGTAGGAGAATAGATTTAAATATTACTTTTAATAGACAAATCAATTAGTTAAAAATAATGAAGATTTCAGCAAAAAGTGAATATGGGATTCTGGCCCTCCTGTACATCACCTGTCATGGTGAAACCAGGCCAGTGGCCGTTCAGACCATGGCCCAGGAACTCAAAATTCCGAGGCGTTTTCTGGAGCAGATCATCAGTGCATTCAAGAAGGGGGGTCTGGTCAAGAGCATCCGAGGGGCCTATGGGGGATACATCCTGGCCAGAGACCCCGAAACGATTACCATGGGGGATGTCTTGAATGTGACGGAGGGTCCATTTCACACCTGGGGGTGTGTTAACGAAAAGGAGACCTTTTACTGCTCCCGTGAGAACTTATGTGCCATCCGGGGGATCTGGCAGGAGATCCAGAACTCCATGGAGCGTGTATTAAATTCTTTTAATCTCAAAGAGATGTGTGATAGGACCCGGGATCTTAAACGGCGGCAGGAAGTTCTCCTTCAGGCCTGGTCTGGGGTCGGTTAGTCTTGTCCCTCTGGCATGGGTCCAGAATTTTATGGTCACCAAGAATTAAAATTGGCAGGATAAGCAAGAGATGTCTCTCGATTTAGCCGTCATCACCCTGATTCTCATCACATTGCTTGCCGCAGTTGTCAACGGGGCACTCGGCCATGGATTTTCATCCTTGTCTGTCCCGGTGGGGTTGCTTTTTTACACCAATAGAATTCTTAGCCCTGCATTAGTCCTTGTTGAAGTTTTTATAAATGCCTATGTCTTAATCATCAATAGAAAAAGCCTCCCCCAGGTCTGGAAAAGAGTACTTCCCATGTTCTATGGGTTGATTCCGGGGATTCTTATCGGGAGCTATGTGCTATCCTCTGTGAACCCGGGAGCAATCAAGTTTATGACCTATATCATCATTCTTCCCTTGATCCTCTTACAAGCCGCGGGAGTCCGCAGACATATCCATTCTGAGCGTGCTGTGTGCATTCCGTTCGGGGCCGGGGTCGGTATTCTGTATTCTGTCACCACTATTTCAGGGCCGCCACTGGCCTTGATGTTTAACAACCAAGGCTATACCAAACGGGATTTCAGGGCCGCCTTGGGTTTTATCAGAGTCGCTGAATCAACGCTTACCGCTACAGCG
>DATECO010000261.1:0-16998 GCA_035286865.1 Nitrospiria bacterium
TTCCTTCAGGAAATGGGCCATCCGATCGATGCCCTTCACCCGATTATGTACAAAAAAGACCTGTCCACCACGTTCCAACTCTCTAATGATGGCCTCCCGGATCAGGCCCTTGTCGAAACAAGCCACAATCGTCTTGACTGCCAGCCGGTCGGGTGGGGGGGTATCGATGATCGAGAGGTCCCTCACCCCCATGAATGCCATTTGGAGTGTCCGAGGGATGGGGGTAGCCGTGAGTGTCAAGACATCTATGGTTTTTCGCAGATGCTTGAAACGCTCTTTATGGGCCACCCCGAAGCGCTGCTCTTCATCGATAATAACCAGTCCCAGTTCCCTAAACGAGACATCCTTTTGCAGCAGCCTGTGGGTGCCGATGATCACATCCACTTTTCCCTGGGCAAGCTCCCGGACGATGGTCTTCTGCTCTTTCGGTGTCTTAAATCTTGAAAGTACCTCTACACGGATCGGAAAGGCCGAAAATCGCTGACTGAAGGTCTTGTAATGCTGCTCGGCAAGAATCGTCGTTGGCACCAACAGGGCCACTTGTTTATTGTCAAGGACGGCCTTGAAAGCAGCCCGCATAGCTACCTCAGTCTTCCCATATCCCACATCCCCGCAAACCACCCGATCCATCGGACGGGGTAGCTCCATATCTGCCTTCACCTCCTCGATGGTTCGGAACTGGTCAGGTGTCTCCTCATATTCGAAGGCGGCTTCAAATTCCTTGCTGGTGAGGCTGTCCCCAGAAAATGGGAAGCCCTTAATCACCTCCCGCGTTGCGTAGAGTTCCAGCAGGTCAGCCGCCATCTTCTCCACCTCCCTTTTGACCCGCTGCTTGGTGCGGCTCCAGGAGGCCGTGCCCAGTCGGTCGATCCTAGGAACAGACCCCTCTGATCCGATATATTTCTGTACGAGATCCAGATGATCAAGGGGGACATACACCTTGCTCCCCTCAGCATAATCGATCACCAGAAAATCCGTCTCAAATCCACCAATGGACAGCCTCTGAAGCCCCAAGAATTTACCAATACCATAATGGAGATGGACCACATAATCGAAGACCTTCAGGTCCTCAAAAGAGGTGAGAAAGGGACGAATCTTAGCCCGCTTCACCGGCCGGGCGACCGTTTTACCGAAGATCTCCTCTTCCGTGATGAAGCCCAGATGAAAATTCTTAAGAAAAAGTCCTGATGAGAGATGCCCCACCACCAACTGGAGGGAAGAAGGGGTTCGATCAAAAAGCGCCTCAAGATCCCCTGCCGCCCACCGGGAGATAGGGAGCTCATATTCTAACAGAATCTCTTCAAGACGCTGTTGGTGATCGTGGCCCCGGCAAACCACAAAAAGATGAAACTCCCTTCGGAGTTCTTCAAGGACTCGCAACGTTTGGTCAAAGGGTTTAGCTTTGATTCCCAGTCCTACCCCAGCGGGTGATTTAGTATCAAAAAGATAGATGCCCTGTTCTGCCTTAGGCAGTTCAGTTGATCCAAGGGCCAATGACCTCAACTCCACAACCTGGGATAAACCATTGCCTTCCAGCGTCCATGATGGGGCATATCCTGTCTCTTGCTGCAGGTCTTTTGTTTTTTTCACAAGCTGCTCGGGTTCATCTAGGATCAGGAGGCTGCCGGGCGAGAAATATTTAGCCAGGCCACCGACCGGTTCTGCAGAGTTTGGAGAAATTTCAGAGGAATCTTCGGGAGCACCTCGCTCACAGGCGGGAAGAATGAGGATCCCTTCGATAGATCCTATTGACTTCTGCGTGATGGAGTCGAATTCTCTTATCGACTCCAGGGAATCCCCAAACAACTCCACCCGTACCGGTTGTTCCAGGGAAGAACCGTAAATGTCCACGATTCCGCCACGGCCTGCAAACTCCCCTGGGCGCTCTACGGTCTCGGCCCGATGGTATCCCAGAGAGACCAGCCGGGCCATCAGTTCTTCTCGGTCTATCGTTTCCCCCTTCCTTAACTGGAGGGAGGACTGCCGAAGCCAGCCAGGGGGAGGCACAGGCTGTAGGGCCGCGATCAGCGGGACGACCAGGATGGAGTGCTTTTCCTCAAGGACTGTGAAGAGGGCCTTCATCCTTTGCCCTGTAAGTTCCCTCTGAAGCGAGACGGACCAGGCCGTGGGGACCTCTAAAGGAGGAAATAGAGAGACTGGGAACTTGCATCCTTGTATCCTGAGGAATAACTCCAGATCTGTGACAAGCTGTTCTGCCTGCTCCAGATGAGTGGTAAGAAGTAGCACAGACTTCTGTGCCTCGTAGCAAAGGGTGGCTAGGATAAAGGCCTTTCCTGAAGGCCCCAGGCCGCTCAGCCTAACCTTAGGCTTTCCGATGCGAAGTTGTTCCAGAAGCAGTTTGAGTTTTTCCATATTTCTTGATGATATCGCCAATGATCCTTGTGGTGGAGACATGGGGAACCACAGGGAGGGTGATCACTTTCCCCCCTCTGGCCTCAACAATTTCCTTTCCGATCACCTGATTCTTCGGCCAGTCACTACCTTTTACCAATACGTCCGGGAGTAGGGTGGCAATAAGATTTTGCGGGTCAGGTTCATCAAAGAGGGTCACATAGTCCACACTGTCCAGAGCCGCTAACACCTCGGCCCGCGCCCACTCAGGGTTTATGGGGCGTTGGGGGCCCTTGATCAGATGGATGGACTTGTCACTGTTGAGGGCGACAATGAGGAGGTCTCCGTAGGCCTTTGCCTTCTTAAGGTACCGGACATGGCCAACATGAAGTAGATCAAAACAGCCATTCGTGAAGACAATACGCTTGCCTCTAGCACGCAGCCCTTTCAGCAGGACCTGGAGTTGTTTTCTTGTCTTGATCTTGCCTGGCATCTTTTATATGTGGGGGCCCGTGCGGATGTAACTAACCAATGTGTCCTCCGATGCCCCCACGCCCCGCGCTCGCCCTGGCCAAGCCAGAGGCGGTGCCATCGTAATAATAGTCCACTAGGATCCGGTGCGTCTGAGTTCCTCCAGGAGGGCGGCGACCAGCAGGGGGACCATGATCTCGTGATGTCCAATCAGGGTGTAACCCCGCCCACTTTGCTGGGTCGGCCGTTTCACCACGTTGGTGGTGGGGCGGTAATGCTGCATGAAGTCCATATTCACAGTCGTGAAATCCTGTACATCATAGCCAAGGTTTCTGGCCAGGGTCAGAGCCTTCAGAAATACCTCTGGCAAGATCACTGCGGAGCCGATATTGAGATAGACCCCTCCCCGGAGTTGGGACACCACAGCGGTCAGTTTCTGAAAATCACGCAGGGAGCCTTCCCCGATTGCCTCTCCATTCGCGGAGGGGTGCATATGGATAATATCAGTGCCTATGGCCACATGGATCGTGATGGGAATGCCCAGCCGGGCCCCCGCGGCCAGGAGACTATACTGGCGGTGCGGAAAATCCTCGGAAAGAAGCTTTCTACCGATGGCCTCACCAATCCCCAGCCCTTTTTTTACACCTTCACGAATGGATTCGTTAAGTAAGATAGAGGTCTCTTCGGCCATGCCGAAGGCACCCGCTTCAAGGCCTTCCTCAACATCCTCTGAGGTCTTTCCGACAAGAGCCAGCTCCAGATCATGAATTATTCCCGCGCCGTTCATTGCCAGGCAGTGAATGAGTCCCTCTTCCATGAGCTGGATCAGCTGTGGGTTCAGTCCTACCTTGATGGGGTGTGCCCCCATCCCGACCACGATGATTTTGTGGTGCCGTTGGGCCTTCGCAAGGGCCTCCACCACATCTCTGAAACCCTGGGCTGCCAGGACCTGTGGAAGGCCTTCTAGAAACTGCCTGAAGCTTGAGCCGGCTGTGTAGGGACGTGAAAAATCCTCTAATCTGATCTTGCTTTTTCGAGCCTTAATAGAGTGGGTCTTGACCTTGCTCAGGTCCAGGGGTTTGAATTCTCTTTTCATTCTTTATATATGGAGGCCCATGCGGAATGACTGGGGACAGATTTGAAATCTGTCCCCTCCTGGTCCTCCGACCTGCCTGCCGCCCGCCTGCCGGACGGGCAGGGCAGGCAGGTGCCTCCACGCCCCGCGATCGCGCGGGCAAAGCCCGACGCTCGCTTTAGTTAATTATTTAAACATTTCGTCTTCTATGAGCTCGCACAGTAGGTGACCGAGAGTGATATGAGCTTCCTGGATGCGGGCGGTATTATTAGAAGGTATAATAAAGGAATAGTCGACAAGGCCTGCTAGCTTTCCGCCGTCCTTCCCCGCAAAACCAATGGTGATCAATCCTTTCTCTTTCGCCACCTGCACGGCCTTAAGGACGTTGGGGGAATTGCCACTGGTGCTGATTGCAATCGCGATGTCGCCTTTGTGGCCGATGGTCTTGATCTGTCGGGAAAAGAGGTCGGTATAGTCGTAATCGTTACTAATGCTGGTGATTACAGCCATGTCGGTGGCCAATGAAATGGCCGGGAGCCCCTCGCGGTCCTTCTTGTAGCGGTTTACCAGTTCGGCAGCCAAGTGGGAGGCATCACAGGCACTCCCCCCATTGCCAAAGAGCAGGACTTTATTCCCCTTGCGGTAGGCGGCTATAATTCTTTTGGCCACCTCCATGATTTTACCCACATTTTCCTCATTTTGGATAAATTGAAGCTTGACCTGGGCACTTTCCTGAAAGGCCGTCTCTATTTTTGCCCTCATTGATCTATCCTTGAATTGTAAATTAGCTAATCACTGTAGATGGTTATGATATATTGACGAGTATCCTTTGTCAAGGGGATCGGTGGTAAATCCTGGTATAAGAGTTGCACCCGATGAGCCCAAAAACTCCGTGGCGGGATTACGCTGGGATCATACAATGCTGTGGGATGTGGATCTTCATCAAGTACTGATTGGGTTCATCCTCTGCCTGGCTGGCGGCATCGCAGCTGCAATGGTTTGGGTTGTTGTTAGGCGGGCTGTACGAAAACGATATTATCATCGCTTAGACTTAGAACGAGAACGATATCGGTCTATGGTCATTGCGATTATTGAAGGGAGGTTTGAGGGAGATTTAGGATCGCTTCGTCGGCGCGCTCGAACGGTGGAGTGGGTGGCCATTGAGATTTTGCTCTTAGAGGTGATTGAACAATCATCTGGAAGACAACAGGGCAGAGTGACAGAGGTCTTTGAACAACTGAGCTATGTGGATTTCTACATTCAAGAACTCGAAATAGAGATCCCTTGGAGACGGGCGATGGCCGCTCAACGCCTTGGAAGGATGCGTAGTACCCGGGGTATCCCTGCCCTGCTAAGGGCCCTTGAAGATAAGTTTAGGGATGTACGTCAAAACGCCATGCAGGCCCTGGGTCAGATGCGGGATCCACAGGCCCTAGACATTCTGGTCAGCAAGTTAGGGGAAGCGATTTATCACAATAAGAATTTCTCTAGACGAGTGCTCATGACTGCATTAATTTCCTATGGAGAGATTGCGGTGCCTCTCCTTATTCGAAAACTCTCGGATCCTTTTGATGCCGTCAGGGGCCTGGCTGCAGAGATCCTGGGTGAGATTCCGAATCCGCAAGCCCTTCCTGCACTAATCAAGTCGATGGAAGATCCAAGCCCGGAGGTCCGAGCCAGGGCAGCCTATGCCTTGGGTCGGATTGGGCAACCTCTCGCCGTAAGACACTTGATCGCGGCGCTTTCCGATCCTTTTTGGTACGTACGGCTCCAGGCGGCGAGGTCTTTGGGACGACTTGCGAGTCCCCGGGCGATCTATGATCTGTGGCTTCGGCTGACGGATCCTCACGCACAGGTTCGATTGGCAGCGGCAGAATCCTTAGTCTTAATTGGACCACCCGCTTTGCAGGCCCTAACCAGTCAACTTCTCTATACCGCAGATCACTATGCCCGTGAACAGGTTTCCGAGGTGTTACAACAATCAGGTCTCATCGATCGGTGGATTGAGGACCTGGATGCCACGGATGAGACCGTTGTTCAACAGATCCAAGAACTTCTCGTGGCGGCTGCCCGGGGAAGAACCCTCGCTTCCATGGTGAATGCCCTTCAAGGTCATCCACGTCCTCAAGTGAGGATGAGACTGCTGGACATCCTGGGAAGGGCAGGGATGCCTTCAGCTCTCAAGACAATCCACCGGGTGGCACTACACGATCCTGATCCGCTCATTCGGGAACGGGCCCGTGAGGTGATGCTCAGGGCCACGGCAAAGAACAAGGTAAGGGCGATCAATGGCCTGGGAAATCATCGTTAATAGCGTCAACACGTTTAATAGTGTTGTGATTGGCTATTATATTCTGGTCAATGGTCTTTATACATTTTTGCTATTAATCTCTCTATCGGCTGCGGTCAATCACCTTCACAAGGTGAGGTATCGTGTCCCTGCCCGGTCTCTTGCGGCCCGGTCAGTGCCACCCATTTCGATCCTCATGCCGGCATACAACGAAGTGGCAACAATTGTGGAAGCCATCCGATCACTGCTTGATCTGAGTTATCCCGATTATGAAATTGTGGTGATCAATGATGGCTCCACCGATCAGACTTTAAAAACTCTGGTGGAAGAATTTGGTCTAACACCCGTAGAGCGTATCTATCGGCGAATCCTTCCTTCTATAGGACCTGTCCGGTATTTTTATATCAATCCTCAGTTTTCTCGCCTCATTGTGGTGGATAAAGAGCATAGTGGAAAAGCGGATTCCCTCAATGTGGGGATTAATATCGCCCGGAACCCCTATTTTTGCTCTGTGGATGCCGATACCCTTTTGGAAAAGGATGCCCTTTTACGGCTAGTTGGGCCCATTTTGGAGGACCCCGATCGAATTGTGGCCTGTGGCGGGATCGTACGTATCGCCAATGGCTGTATGATTGAAAAGGGCCAAGTGATTAAGGTGGATCTCCCAAAAGAGGCGTCCGTTAATTTTCAGGTGGTGGAGTACCTGCGAAGCTTTCTCTTTGGTCGAGCGGGCTGGAGCAGTCTAAACTCGCTTCTTGTCATCTCAGGAACTTTATCAATGTTTCACAAGAAGACCATCCAAAAGGTCGGTGGGTATAATAATCGGACTGTCACGGAGGACATGGAATTGGTGGTTCGCCTCCACCGGGTTTTGAAGGAGCACCGTCAGCGGTATCGAATCGTGTTCATCAATGATCCCATCGCCTGGACCGTGGCCCCCAGGAACCTACGCATGTTATCAAGACAGCGTCAGCGCTGGCACAAGGGATTGGCGGGGTCTCTATTCGCCCATTGGCGGATGTTTTTAAATCCCCATTACCACCAAATTGGCCTGCTTGCCATGCCGGCCTATGCCGTAATTGAACTTCTGGGGCCAGTTGTGGAACTGGCAGGTTATTTCACAGTGGGTCTTGCCTATTTTATGGGTATTTTGGACTTTCGATTCTTTATGTTATTTTTACTGCTTGCTATTCTATATGGGGTCTTTCTATCAGTAGGGAGCGTGCTGCTGAGTGAAATCACCTATCGTCGTTACCCAAGCTTATCCAATCTTTTTCAATTAGTGATCTATGGGATCCTGGAAAATTTTGGCTATCGACAGCTCAATGCGTGGTGGAAGTTGAAGGGGATCTGGCAATTTTTGCTCAATAATCATAAAAAGACGTGGGAACATTTAGAAAAATTTGGCTTCGAAACAATAAAGCAACATTGAGGGCTCGGCATGGACACCCCTTCCCGGGATCTACTCCCCAAATCAGTACAGTGGTGGATTGTCTTCCTGGTAGTCACCGCGCTGGGTGTCTACATCTATTTTCATTGGCCTCTAGTGGCGATGACTGGTTCAGCGATCTGGGAGTTGTTGGAATGGGTGCTTCTGCCTAAGCTATAGGTGAAATGACAGTTCTAACTCCGTGGCTGTTAGATCTACTGCTTTTCTTTTCCCACTGGTTGTGGGTAAGACGCCTTCCTTATCCGACAGATCAAAAAATCCTTGCGGTTTTGATCATCCTTTCTGCCCAAAAGGTCGTGAGCCAGATCCTTCTTGGGTTCTTTAGTCTGCTCACAGCGGATGCCCTGCTGATCCTGAACCTCTCAATCGGAATCTTTCTGATCATCACCTGTGTCCTCCGATATGGCTTTAGGTCCATGTGCCAAGAACTTCCAGGAATTCGCTCGATTTCACTGGGGAGTTGGCTCTTCACCCTGCTGATCGGAGCGGTGTACGGATACATTTTGTTTCTGAACACATTTGTTCCCCCTTTTGACTGGGACTCTTTGACCTACCACCTTACGGATGTCTTTTCTTTTGCAAGCAACCAGAGTGTTTCATCCTTTCAGTTTCCCTGGATCCAACCCTACTTTCCAAAGGTTGGAGAACTTCTCGTCTCTTGGCTTTACCTTCTGGGCGGTGGTGATAAAGCTGCTTTTCTCCTGCTCAATACTGTGCAACTGCCCTATGCCCTGATGGGGGGTGTCGCCGTTTATTCTGCAGCGAAGATCCTCGGGCTACAAAAGGGCGCTTTCCTGGCGATTCCCCTTTATGTCCTGACTCCTCTCATCATGATTCAGACATTGACCTGCATGGTGGACGTCATTGCCGCCGCATTCTTCTTGACAGCCTTGGTTTTTCTTCTCAGCTACCGGATCACTAACCGGTTTCTTGACCTACATTTTGCTGCAATCGGTTTTGGTCTCTTGATTGGAACGAAGTTTACATTTCTTTATCTTTCCTGGCCACTGATCATCTTTTTTCTGTTGGGGACAGATCGGTCAAAGATCCCGCTGGTCGGGGAGTTATACCGGCTAATGCCAAAGATGGTCACCCTGCTTCTCTGCGTTGCCCTGGGTAGCGGTTTCTGGTTGACCCGTAACTCCATGAGCACAGGAAATCCAATCTATCCCATTCAGCTCAGGATTGCGGGAATCACTTTTTTTGATGGACCGATTGACCTAAAGTTTTCAGAACCTCACGAGCAGCGGTTCGTGGACTCGAAATGGGGCTGGTTCATCTATCCATTCAAAGAAACTTATGGGGGAGGTCCCTGGTACAGCAATTGGAATGGATTTGGCCCTCAGTTTCTGGTAGGGCTGATCAGTACATTGTTTGCCCTAGTCTATGCAGGAAGACGGAAAGAATATGAACGATTTTGGGTATTCATGATCTTACCCCTGAGTATTGTTTTGTGGTTGTACTTTAATCCCTATCGGGAGCCCCGCTATATCAGCGCGATTTGTGGAATCGCCATCCTGGGTTTTCTCTATACCCTAAAACATCTGACACCCATCACTAGCCGTATCCTAAAAGGGGTCGCCATGGCGGCTATGGCCTTCTCACTCGTCGCATCCGCCTGGCTGCTTGTTACACATGAGACTTTGGTTCTGAAGACTTATCTGGATAGGGGAGAAGTACCCCTTGAGACCTATTATCGGGCAGAGTTTGGAAGCTTGGGTGAGGCCTTCGTCTGGATGGGTGAGAACATCCGAAATTCCACCATCGCCTTCACGTTTAGCGAGCTGCCAGCGCTTTTGTATGGCTGGGATCATTCAAACAAGTTGACCTTTATCCCCACAACCGAGAGTTCCCATTTTAAGAACCTGACCCGCGCGGTTACCTACAAGGCCTGGCGGCGGCTTCTCTTTGAAGCCAAGGTGGACTATATCTTTTATTGGTTGCCTGATTTTGTTTCAAAGCATCCCTATCCCGCATCTGTTTGGATCCATAGTTATCCAGATGACTTTGAGGTGGTCAAATCCTGGACCCCAGGCATTATTCTGTACAAACCAATTTATACGGACACCGAAATCGCTTCATTTCTCTCTGCACAGTCAGAGGCGCGGGTAAGTGACAAAACACTCTCCTTTGCAGATCTGAATGACCCTGCCTCCTGGTTTATCGAGTATGAAAAGGAAAGCAAGCTCAAGATAGAAAAGTCATCGGATGCGGTCCGATATAGCTGGAGCTTTTATACGCTGGAGAATGATTATGGTGAGATTACAGCAGGATTTGAGCAAACTGATTGGTCCTGGGCTCATGTCCTTGAATTTGATCTATTTCGGGCGGACGCCGCTGATCGCTTGTATGTCTATCTTAAGGGCAAGGATTCGAGAGAACATGAACGGTTTTTGATCCATCTGGGTCAACTTCCACAGGGCTGGAATAGGGTGACCCTGGATCTTTACGTGCCTTTATCCAAAACCAAGAAATTTTCTTTAGCTGAAGTGGAGACGATTCATCTGGTGGTGGATGATGAGCCAGATTCGCGTCTTGGCAGTGGTTCAATTCTTTTCGGAAATTTCAGGCTAAGAACGATTGACGGGGAACACAGCGATCGATAAGAAGCAGTCCATCATGAGAAGAAATAGAAGTATACTCATCCTCGCAGTGGGGTTGTTGTCCTTTTCTCTTCACCCATTCTCTGGGAACGCCCAGGAGGCTGATCAGCCCAGCGTACGGATCCTTATCGAAAAAGGTTTCCTTGAACAGGCGGAAAGGCAATTGAGGGTGAACCTCGGATCAAATCCAAGGGATATCGAGTCTTATCGAATGCTGAGCGAGGTCTTTCGAAGGCAGAACAGACTCGACGAGGCGATTGATGCAGAGCAGCAAATTACCGGACTTAATCCAGAAGATGCGGAGGCCCACTTTTGGCTTGGGACATACTATCGGTGGAAAGGAATGACACAACAGGCGATCGCCGAATATACCCGTGCCCTGAGCCTGGATCCGGGGCACGCCGATGCACGGGTCGGACGTGCACGGGTATTTTTGTATCAAGGCATTTTGCAGGGGGCTGAAAATGATCTTCAGGTCATTTTAGAGACTGTTCCTGATCACGAGGAAGCAGCAGTCTTGAGGGGGTCCATCCTGCAGGAGAAAAGAAGATATACAGAGGCCGCCCAGCTTTACCTAAGTGTTCTTGAACGAAATCCTGACGATCAGGATGCCCGTATGGGCTATTACCGGGTTCTTGGAGAATTAAAACCGGCGATCGATTTTGACTATTCGCGATCTAAAACTGAGGTAAAAGAAGGTCGTGGTGACCCCAATATTACAGTCAGTACAGTTGAGTATTTCAGTGATCGGATCTCAGGGAAGATCCGCCACAGGGTGCGCCCTGACCTTTCCCTCCAGTCTTCGCTTGCGGAGCAGCGGGAGAAGGTCGAAGTCCTCTCCGGGAACTTTGTGGTATATGATTTTGATAGTCTCACTGGCCTCCTGGGCTCGGAATATCGAATCCGTCCTCGATGGGATTTCCTGACAGAGATGGGGGCTACCGGCTACTCTAATAATCAAACAGGTTCCGTTCAGGATAAAACTGTATTCCGATATCTCGCGAAGGTGACTTATCACGATCCACTGAGGATGGCTAATTTATCGGTGCAGCGATCCCCATTTCTAGGAAGAGGTTTCAGTAGCGACACTGATTTTGGCATCTTTGCCGAGAATCGGATGATGGCCCATTATGAACAACCTCTGAACCTCCGTCTCCGTGGGGATCTGGAGTATGCCTTTGCCTATTACTCTGATGGGAATAAGATCCACCTGGGGACCACGGGATTGATCTATTCCTATCTGGGTCAGACTCTCACCCTGAGGTATTCTGTCGCTCCGATCCAGGGCAGATTCCTATTAAAGGGAGAGGGGCGGCGGTTAGATTTTATCAACACCCAAACACTTGCTGTGACCTATAGCGGCCTGCTCTTCCCCGACTGGGTCTTTGCAGTGGAATCACGGTATACCCGATATGAGGGAAAGAATCAGGAAGCCTTTGGAAACGCTACCCTGACCTACCATCCTCACTATTTTCCCATAGTCTACGGAGGGGCGGCCTTTACCTTTGATACCTTCTCGAAGGATGCCCGTGAGTATAATAACCTCGATATTTATTACACAACCTTGTTTGTCGAGTTCAAGAGATCACTGGCACCCCTCTGGATGTATCAACTCCGGTATGCACATTCGTTTATAACCGATGAAGGGACGGCTGGATACGATTCCGATGAAATCACGGGGCATCTTGAGTATACCCTGGATTATCTCATGCGGTTGGGGGTCCAGGGGAGATATCTGAACAACTCACTGGACGAGACGATACAGAGCGTCATAGTCTATCTTCGTTTCTTGTTATAACGATGCTCCATTGACAAACTTGAAAACCTTCATTATTCTACGGCCTATCCTTGCTCTCCCAAGTCAGAAATGAAGTCTTCACCCTATGACCTCATGATGAAAAATATGCTTCGCCAGTTCGTTCTGTTGATCGCCTGTATGCGTCCCAAACAATGGACGAAGAACCTGCTGGTCTTCCCTGCTCTGGTCTTTTCTCAAAACCTTTTCTATCCTGTACTCTTTGGAAAAACATTTGCCGCATTTTTGATATTCTGCCTCCTTTCAGGGAGCCTATACATTGTGAATGATCTCGTCGACCTCAACAGTGATCGAAGGCACCCAAAGAAGCAGCTAAGGCCCTTGGCCTCCGGCACCCTGAACAAAACGTTTGCCCTCCTCATGAGTCTATTGGTGCTTGCCCTGTGTCTCGCCGTATCCTTGCTACTAGGATTTTCATTCTGGATTTTAGTTGGCAGTTATTTATTACTTCATGTGATTTATTCCTTCTATCTAAAGCAGATCGTGATCCTCGATATCTTTTCTATCGCATTGAGCTTTGTCTTACGTGTGTTTGCAGGGGCAGTGGTTATCAGTGTTCCGGTATCGTCCTGGCTGATGATCTGCACCCTCTCCTTAGCCTTCTTCTTGGGATTCAGCAAGCGGAGGGTCGAGTTGGTCTCTTTTGGGGATAAAGCCGTTCTTCATCGAAAGGCACTTGGAGACTATAGTATCTCATTCTTAGACCAGATGATTGCTGTGGCAACCTCTTCCGCTGTTTTAAGCTATGCCTTATACACCATTTCTGAAGAGACGATCCAGCGGTTCCATACCACTGCTCTGAAATATACCATCCCTTTTGTCATGTATGGAATTTTTCGTTATCTTTACCTGATCTATTTGAAAAATGAAGGGGAAGAGCCAGAGAATATTCTCATCAGGGATATTCCCATGATATTGAATATCCTGCTCTACATACTTGTTACCGGGATGATTGTGTATTTATAACGAGATTCCTATCTCTTGTTTCATCCCGCATGATGCTCTCGCAGACACCGTTGGAGTCCTGAGCTCGACTTTTCAGTTTTGGCTTCTTGTGGTAAACTTCCAATTGTATTATCGAGGACCTACGAGATGTATAAAGAGTACTGGGCTCTTGAAGAGATGCCCTTCGAGACCGCGCCCAATCCTAGATTCTACTTTCCATCGCTCAAGCATGAAGAGGCCTTCAGCCGGCTTCTGTATGGGATCAAGCAGACCAAAGGAGCCATGATGGTCACCGGTGAGATTGGGTGTGGAAAGACGCTCCTATCCCGTACCTTGATCCAGAAGGTACCCGTGGATCGTTTCGACATTGTCTTGGTAGAAAGCCCTCCTTCTCAAAGGATTGAACTCTTGCAGGAGATCCTCTCTCACATATCGAATGGAACTCTTGCGCCGCAGGGACCCCCTGCAAAGAACGGATGGGTGCTTCGTCAAGCCTTGAAGCAGCGATTGATGGATAGAGCGAGCAATGGCCGTCACACCATCATTATCCTGGATGAGGCACAGGTCATCAATGATCGGGAGGCCTTTGAAGAGATCAGGCTGTTTCTCAATTTCCAACTGGAGAGTCGATTTCTTTTCACCCTGATTCTGGTTGGGCAGCCTGAGCTGAGGCAAAAAATAACGCTCATTGAGGCGTTAAATCAGCGAATTGAAGTCCGATACCATCTCAGGCCACTCGACTATGAAGAGATGGTGAGCTATATTGACTTTCGTTTGAAGACCGCCGGATTCAATCACCCAATTACGGAGTTGTTTCCCCCTGATGCGCTCTTGCTGATCCATAAGCACTCGGAGGGCATCCCACGAAACATCAACAACCTCTGCGATCTATCCCTGCTCACGGCCTTTATCGGGAAACACCGCATCATAGATCTAAAGATCGTAGAGCGCGTCGTGCTGGATCAGTACAGTCAAAGGACCATGACCCATGGACTTTGACGCGAGAAAAAGCGGCCCAAGAGGTATCCCTCCTCAAGAAGAGCGGGGCATCTCATTTAAAGACCTTAAGGAAATCCTCAAGGAACCATTTCCCGAGAAAGGGGGTGGACCTGCAGCGTCGAGGGGAACAGAAGTTACGGCGTCCGATTCAGCGGAGATCATTTATCGCCAGTCCATTATCGAACGGGAAAAGGTGATCAATGACCTTTTGGAAGGCAAACAGCCTTCTCTTGAACCCTTAGTCCAGGTCGTCACGCATTTTGTGGAGGCCCTTTCGATCAGTTCTCATTTCCTGGGCGTCTCCTTTTCGTACAGCAAGGATCTTTTCTACCCCCTGTTCAAATCTGTTAATCATGCCATCCTGGCCATCAAGCTGGGGATGGGCTTAGAGAAGTATGATAAGAATGACTTGATCAAGCTGGGAGTGGCCTGCTTGCTTTCTGATGTGGGGATATGGAAAGTCCCGCGTGAGCTGATTCTGAAAACCGGGTCTCTGTCTCCCTCCGAGCAGGCTGAAGTCAGGAGGCATCCCACGTATAGCGGTGAGATGTTGAAGATCCTTCCGCCCGAGCATCAATGGCTTCGGACAGTTGCCGAGCAGAGCCATGAACGTGAGAACGGGAGTGGCTATCCGCGTGGACTCCGGGGTGATGAGATCCTTGAGTTTGCAAAGATCATTGGGCTGGTGGAGTCCTATGAGGCGATCACCCATTATCGGCCCTACCGGCCAGAAGGCTTGCGCACACCGGATGCGGCCCTAAAGGAGCTTATTAATGTTCATGAATTTGAGGGATATTCCGGGGAATTGGTAAAGATCCTGGTCAAACAGCTTTCGGTCTTTCCCCCGGGGAGCTGGGTGCGCCTCAACACTGGGGAGATCGGCCAGGTTTTGGAGAGCAATTCCTTTGCACCGCTTCGCCCTAAGGTGGAGGTCTGGATTGACGCCTCTCAGAAAAGGCTTAAGAACCCAAAGATCATAGACCTTGATAAAGGTCTCCTCGTGTACATCACGGGTTGTGTCAACCCCGCGGCGCTTCCTGAGGAAAAGTGAAAAACGTTAGGGAAGCTGGGTTTGCCGTTCACTCCAGCAGCTTCATACTAGATTCCTACCGCATCGGAATGATCGAACTTCAAGACATCTCGAAAAGGTTTGGCCTGCGATCGGCTCTGGAGGAAATCAATCTAAAGGTCGACGCCAGTGAGATCCTTTGCCTGCTGGGGCCAAATGGTTCAGGAAAGACCACCTTGCTTAAAATCATCGCCGGCCTGGTCTTGCCGGACAAAGGAAGCGTGCTGGTGAGGGGGGTGCATCCGCAAAGACAAACTCAAAGAGATAAGCGCGATTTCGGGCTTTCTCTCGGGGAAGGGCTAGGCTTTTATGGGCGCCTGAATGGCTATCAGAATTTGAGTTTTTTTGGCGCATTGCATGGACTATCCAGCAGGGCCCTGAAAGACCGTATCAAAGAGCTGGATCACTGGCTGGGCTTGACGCAAGCATTAGTCACCCCCTTTCAGCAACTCTCCAGTGGGCAGAGGCAGAGGCTTTCTCTGGCCCGTGCCCTCCTGCATGATCCATCGATTCTTCTGCTGGATGAACCCACCAAAAACCTGGACCCAAACGCCCAGAAGAATCTCCAAAATTTCATCTTGGAACAACTGGTGAAGGCCCACAAAAAAACCGTCCTCTTGACAACCCACCAGATAGCGGAAGCCGAGGCAGTGGGAGAAAGGGTGATCTTTCTTAAAGAGGGTAGGATCCTAAAAGAAACTAACCTCACTCAGATTCACACGAGTGGTATTAGCCTTAGAGAGATCTATAAACAATGTTTTGGACCTACTGGGCCTTCTTAAGGAGAGACGCAGCCATTTGGGCTTCTTATCCCTGGGCCCGTTTCCTGGATATTCTCTCGATCTTTTTTTCCTGCGCGACCTTCTATTTCCTCTCTCAGCTCCTGGGCTCCACGGCCCTTCCCGCTCTGGAATCCTATGGAGGAAACTACTTTGCCTTCGTTTTAATCGGCATCGCCTTTTCGAATTTCCAGGGGGTAGGCTTGAATTCAATAGCCCGCTCCCTGAGGACAGAGCAGCAGATCGGGACTCTCGAAACGACCCTCAGCACACCTGTGACCCTGCCCCGTTTTGTGGTGGGATCGATCCTTTGGGATTTTCTGTATGCCACGATCGAAACCTTTTTCTATTTTGGGGTAGGGATCGTCGTTTTTGGGTTTTCGATGAAAGAAAGTCATCTCCTATCGGCCCTATTGGTTTTAATGGCCTCCGTGTTTGCATTCTCAAGCCTGGGGATTCTGTCCGCCGCATTCATCCTACGATTCAAGCGGGGGGACCCAATTGCCTGGCTCTTGGGCACGGTTTCTGAGCTATTAGGAGGGGTCTATTTCCCGCTGATCATCCTGCCGGCTTGGCTTCAGGAGATATCCTGGTTTGTTCCCATGGCCCATGCGCTTGAAGGATTGAGGCTCTCCCTCCTTCAGGGAGCGGCCGTCAACCAGGTTTTTCACCATTTTCTTTGGCTATTAGTTTTTAGCGCGGTTCTACTACCCTTTGCTTTTTGGGTGCTTTATTGGGCGTTAAGGCAATCGCAGAAGGAAGGAAGTCTGGGCCACTACTAATGCCGCGTCAAGTATTATCTCCTTGTGCTAGGAACGTGTGACCTGATCGAGTAACCGGCGGAGCTGGTTATAATAGTAGCGGGGATAGGATCCTTTGGCCAGGACGCCAACACGCGCCCTAGATGGAAAGAGCAGAGGCCGAATCAGATGAAAGATGGCAGAGGGCCGTCCTTCCATGAAGGATTCGTAGAGGCGACCTGTGGGCCCTTCAAGCTGTTCTGGAGATAAACAGAGCGGCCCTCCAAATAAACCTAGAAACTTCTTTAGGAAAACAGACAAACGTGCATGAAAAGGTTTGGAAAGGGTGCGAAGAGCCTCATCCGGCACGGGAACGTCGAGCAAGTCCTTTGCAACCGAGAGACCGAAC
>DATECO010000262.1:0-3082 GCA_035286865.1 Nitrospiria bacterium
GTTGTGGGGTGAAACTGGACAAATTCCATATCCATCAGAGGTGCCCCTGCCCGATAGGCCATACTCATGCCGTCGCCGGTATTGATCAGGGCATTAGTGCTGATCCCATACACCCGTCCATAGCCCCCGGTGGCCAGGATCACGGCCCTGGCCCCGATGGCAGAAAGTTCACCCGTCCGCAAGTCCAGGGCTACCACCCCTCGACAGATCCCCTCTTCCACAATCAGAGATGTTACATACCACTCCTCGTAGACCAGGATACGTCTTTTTAAGACCTGCTCATAGAGGAGATGGACCATGGCATGACCGGTCCGATCGGCAGTATAGCAGGTCCTTGGAAAATCAGCTCCACCAAACGGCCTTTGGGCAATTTGACCCTGCTCATCTCTCGAAAATAGTGCCCCCATCCGCTCAAGACCCATGATCTCCTCCGCCGCTTCCTGACAGAGGGTCTCGACGGCATCCTGATCCCCCAAATAGTCGCCCCCCTTGATCGTGTCAAAGGCATGGGCCTCCCAGGAATCCTCCCGCCGAATCGCCGCATTGATTCCCCCCTCAGCCGCCACAGAATGGCTTCTTAGAGGATGGACCTTGGATACCATGGCCACATCCAGGGTCGGTGGAATTGCCACGGCTGCCCGCATCCCAGCCAGACCAGCACCGATGATCAAGACGTCATGGGTCTTCATATACGACCGATGAGTTGCTTTGTCCACCTGACGTTGGGCTTGCGGGCCGCCAGCACCTCGTCCAGCCTGGCCAGCGGCGTGGTGTGCGGGGCCAGTTTAACTTTCTCAGGGTCCTCCTCCGCCTCTTTCGCAATATCGATCATGGCCTGGCAGAAGTCATCGAGCGTCTCCTTGCTTTCGGATTCTGGAGGCTCGATCATGATCGCCTCTTCCACCACGAGGGGAAAATTCACGGTGGGCGGGTAGAACCCATAATCAATGAGACGCTTGGCAATGTCCCAGGCGTGGACCTCTCGCTGCTTTTGTCGCTTGGCCGAAAGGATACATTCGTGCATGCAGGCCCGATCATAAGGAATATGATAAAAATCCTTCAGACGCTTGCGGACATAGTTGGCATTGATGATCGAGGCCCTGCTGACCTCCGAAAGCCCGCTTGCCCCAAGTCTCCGGATATAGGCATAGGCCCTGGCCAGGATCCCAAAATTACCATAAAAGGCATGGAGTCTGCCTATAGAAGCGGGCCGATCGCTATCCAGATAAAAATGTCCTTCTCGTTGCTCAATGGTCGGCACAGGCAGATAGGGCACCAAGGCCTCTTTTACCCCAACGGGCCCTGCCCCCGGTCCTCCGCCGCCATGTGGGGTAGAAAAGGTCTTGTGCAGATTGAAATGGACCACATCAAATCCCATGTCCCCAGGCCGGACCAGGCCCAAGAGGGCATTGAGGTTGGCCCCATCCAGATATAGGAGGGCCCCGACCTCGCGCAATATCTGGGCGATCTTGAGGATATCACGCTCAAAAAGCCCCAGAGTGTTGGGATTGGTCAGCATCAGGGCGGCGCAGTCTTCATCGGCCAGCCTCTTTAGATCATCGAGATCCACCAACCCCTCGGCATTGGATCGGACGACCTGGACCTGATAGCCGACCAGGGTAGCACTGGCAGGGTTGGTCCCATGGGCAGAGTCTGGGATCAGGACCTTGGTCCTCATGCGACCCTGTGCCGAATGATAGGCGCGGATCATCAGCATTCCAGCAAACTCACCCTGGGCCCCGGCCGCAGGTTGCAGTGAAACCCGATCCATCCCGGAGATCTCTTTGAGATAGCCTTCCAGCTCATATATCAGTCTCAGTGCCCCTTGTGAGATCCTCTCAGCCTGGAGCGGATGCGCCAGCAAAAATCCAGCGATCCTGGCGATGTCTTCATTGATTTTGGGGTTATATTTCATGGTACAGGAACCGAGGGGATAGAACCCCACATCCACCCCGTAGTTCTCCCGTGAAAGCCTCACGAAGTGGCGGACCACCTCCACCTCACTCACCTCGGGGAGCAGAGGGGGGGCGTTCCTGATATATTCCTTTGGGATTAATTGCCCGATCTCCAACCTGGGGACATCCAACGGGGGGAGTGAATATCCCCTGCGGCCGGGTGACCCCTTCTCAAAGATAAGCGGTTCTGGCATTAAAACAAACTCCTTCCTAATACTTCGTATTAAATGCTGATACGCCGTCATTGCGAGCCCTTCGCCTCCTGTCATTGCGAGGTTGCCGAAGGCAACCGAAGCAATCTCAGATGGGCTCAGGGTAAACTCCGCAAAGCAATCTCCAATGGGCTCAAGGGATTGCTTCGTCGCTCCGCTCCTCGCAATGACACCTCATTTATTACGTTTCTATTATGACGCTAACGCCGCAGCCAACCGGTCGATCTCCTCGATCGTTCTCTTTTCCGTCACACACCATAGCATCTGATTTTTCTGCCTGCGTTCGTACTGGCCAAGATCAAGACCCCCAATAATCTTTGACTTGAGTAATTTCTTATTAATTCGGGCGGGTGAGATGGGGGTCTTCACCACAAACTCCTTAAAGAAGGGTGTCGAATAGGCCGGCTCAAAGCCGGGGACTTCACAAATTTTCTTTTGGGCATAGTGGGCCTTTTGAAGACACTGCTCACCCACCTCCCGTAGGCCCTCGCGGCCCATGGTGACTAAATAGACCGTGGCCGCCAGGGCCATCAGTGCCTGGTTGGTGCAGATGTTGGAGGTCGCCCGCTCCCTTCGGATGTGCTGCTCCCGGGCCTGGAGGGTGAGACAGTATCCCCGCCGGCCTTTCTTATCCAATGTGGCCCCCACGATTCGGCCTGGCATCTGGCGCATATAGTCTTTTTTAGTGGCAAAGAGGCCGAGATAGGGCCCCCCAAAACTTATGGCATTCCCCAGGGCCTGACCCTCCCCCACCGCAATATCGGCCCCGTATTCCCCAGGAGGTGAAAGCAGTCCAAGCGAAAGGGGATCCACCATAGCCACCAGCAATACCCCTTGGGCATGGGCCATCCGCCCGATCTCCTGGACCTCCTCAAGGCATCCAAAAAAGTTGGGATGTTGAATTAAAACGGCAGC
>DATECO010000263.1:0-4398 GCA_035286865.1 Nitrospiria bacterium
CGAAAATCCCTCCTTTTATGTGAATGCGCCGCTCCTGTCCCGGTGCAAGGTCCTGGTACTCGAACAGCTCTCCGAGGAAGATTTAAAAGCCATAATGACAAGAGCTTTAAAGGATCCGGAAAGGGGGTTGGGAGGTCTCAACATTCAGATGGAGGAAGAGGTGTTAAATTTCATCGCAGGGGCTTCCCATGGAGATGCCCGGTGTGCGTTGAATGCGACTGAGGCCTCCGTCATGATTACCCCACCGGATGAGAAAAGGGTTCGCAGGGTGACGATCGCTGCATGCCAGGAGGCCATGCAGAAAAAGTCACTCCTGTACGACAAGACCGGAGAGGAGCACTATAATGTCATCTCGGCCTTTATCAAATCCATGCGGGGAAGCGACCCGGATGCCGCTCTCTACTGGCTTGCCAGGATGCTGGAGGCGGGAGAAGACCCGCTCTTCATTGCGAGGAGGATGATTATCTTCGCATCCGAGGATATCGGTAATGCGGATCCCCAGGCCATTCAAGTGGCTGTAGCCGTGAAGGATGCTTTTGAGTTTGTTGGCCTCCCCGAAGGATGGATCCCCCTGGCCCAGGGGGTAACTTATCTTGCCACCGCCCCCAAAAGCAATGCCTCTTATGCCGCATACCTTGGGGCTCAGGAGGATGTGAAAAAAAAGGGTGCGCTGCCGGTGCCTCTTCATCTCAGAAATGCACCGACCGGACTCATGGAAAAACTTGGCTATGGAAAGGGATATCTCTATCCCCACCAGGATGCGGAAGGGATCGTAGACCAGAATTGCCTGCCGGATGCCCTCAAGGAAAGCGTATATTACAGACCCAAGGAGATCGGTTCCGAAAAGGTGATCAAGGAGCGGCTTGAGAGGATCAGAGAGAAAAAGAGCAAATCATAAAGAAATTGAGAGCCACAAGAGGAGAGGGCACTGGCTTGCCGCACTGATAGTCGCTCTATGTATTATCGGGGGCTCTTCGGCGACTGCCTCTCATGAGGAGCGGCGCATAGCCCGCCTAAAGCAAGGGGTCTTTCTATTCGCCATCCCCGAGCTGCGCGACCCGAACTTTCTCCATACGGTGGTTCTCCTGATCAATTACGAGAAAGGAGGGGCGACAGGCCTGATCATCAACCGGCCCACCGAGATCTCTCTTGACCAGGCCCTTCCAAACGTGGAAGGAATTGAGGGGCTCTCACTCCCCCTCTTCTTTGGGGGGCCCGTCAATCGAAATTTGTTACTGGGCCTTCTGAGTTCCAAAAAACCGCTCCTTGCGGCACAAAAGGTCTTTGACCACATCTACTTTACGCGAAACATGGAGACCCTGATTGACGCACTGCGGACCTTTAACCCGGACAAGGAGGTTAGAGTCTATGCCGGTTACGCCGGCTGGGCACCGGGACAGCTCGAAAGAGAGGTCAATCGCGGGGATTGGATTATTTCTAATGCCGACCCAGAGGTGATTTTCTCCAAGGATCCTTCTCAGATCTGGCCGGAGATATTCAAGATTCAGGAGCAGATCGAGATCCACGAGCCCCCATTTGACCGAACCCCTCATCGCAAGGAAAACAGTCGTCATCAACGGGCATGAGGAGAGAAAGAATCTATTGGGGCGGGATGGTGATGTTTAATTCCACGCGGCGGTTTTTCGCTCGTCCTTCTCCAGTGCCGTTAGGGGCAACGGGTTGAGATTCACCCAGACCCACCACGGTAATTTTTTCGGCAGGAACCCCCTGACTCAAGAGCTGAACTTTAACTGCATTGGCACGATTCTCAGATAGCCGTTGGTTGACAGCGTCACCTCCAACACTGTCCGTGTGTCCTACAACCATAATGCGATCTTCTGGATATTTTGCCAGGATGTCTCCGATTTGGTTCACTCGTGTGGAGGCCTCTGCCTTCAAATTGGCCTTCCCAGTCTCAAATAAAATGTCCCCCTTCAAGCTCACCAAAATACCTTCTTCCGTTCGCCGGGTCTCAGCAATCTGGGCCAGTTCTTTAGCCTGTTTGTCCAGGCGATTTCCCACTGCACCTCCAAGAAGGGCCCCGGTGGCCGCCCCAATCAATGCCCCTTGGCCAGCCTTACCGCTTTTGCTTCCAATGGCCGCCCCGATCCCTGCACCGGCAGCAGCACCAACACCTGCGCCTATTGCTGTTCTCTTCCCAGGTGTCGTGCACCCTGCGCTGAAAACACTGCCCAATATCACTAAGATGATCCATTTCTTCATGGTCCTTCTCCTAGGTTCGTAAGCTTTCCATCCAGCCAAAACGTTTTGAGGATACCACAATTATTCAGTCTGTCAATAAGTGAACCCCCGTGGCACATGGGGTTAACAGATCTGAGTGAAACTTTTCTTTGGCCCACCCCGGCCCTCTCTGGTCGCACAGGTCACTTTAGGAATTGCAACCGGACGGTCCTGTCCCTGGGCCCATCCAGCTCGATGAGTAAAACGCTCTGCCAGGTTCCAAGGTCGAGCCTCCCGTGAGCAATGGGAAGAGTCAGGCTCGGCCCCAAGATCGAGGCGATCATATGCGCCGGCGCATGGGATGGATCATGGGCATGCCGGAAGCGGATCTTGGGGATCATCTCTTTGAGCACATCCAGCAGGTCCTCCTCTGTCCCTTCTCCCATCTCTCCGACCGTTAGGGCAGCGGTGGTGTGTTGTATAAAAAGAAGACAGAGTCCCTCTTGAATGTTGACCCGGGCGATCTGTCGATTGATCTGATCGGTTAAATCGATCACTTGCCGGGCCTTCATCGTCTTAATCATGAGTGGATTGCCTTGCATCTTATTCCCTTCCTTTTCGCGGTTTCTGTCTATACTTATCATACATAGTCGTGTTGTCGCCTGCCGGTCAACCCTGTTCGGATTTCATGAAGAGGAGAACCGGTGTGTATTCTTCTTGCACTCTATGTTATAATGGCTCGCTTATCCTCTTCAAGGGTTAAATACCCTAAGCGGGAAGACCAACGAACAGTTAAAGATTCCCCCAGAAAGGAGAGGATTTTTCGGCGCGTGCTGCGCGTTCAGGAGGCGGGAAATGAAATGAGTTGCTTTCTTAGGCCTCGGAATTTTGCGGAGCCTGATGGAAAAAAGTTCCTGACGATGCGATTCGGCCTTGACAGAATGCTGAAACTGGCTAGACTTAAGAATTGGCCGCTGGCCTTAGGGATTACCCTATCTCCATTTATTGGAAAAGAAGAGAAAGGAGAAAATCATGTGGAACTGGAAGGACGAGAAAGACCCATGGAAGGAAGAGACGCCTCTTCAATCCAGACAGCCCCTGGAGAGCAACCCCCAGACTCAAAATAACCCTGACGTAAGGAGGAAAACAATGGCACAAACAGCGATCATCGGGCAGTCGATCCATATAAAGGGAGAATTGACAGGGAATGAGAATCTTACCATCGAAGGAAAGGTCGAAGGTAATATCGAGCTGAAGGACCACCACTTGATCATCGGACAAGGGGGTAACATCAAAGCCAACCTTAATGCAAAGCAGATTACCATCATCGGTGAGGTTCTGGGGAATGTCAACGCAGAGGAAAATGTAGAAATCAAGGAAACGGGAAAACTAAGGGGTGATATTACCGCTCCGCGCGTTGCCATCGCAGATGGGGCCTTCTTCAAAGGGAGCGTGGATATGGAGAGGAAGCCGGGTCAGTCCAAAGAGAAGGCCCTCCGTGAGGAGAATGGTCAGCCCCAACGTGCTGAGCGCATGGCCGTGAAGTTATAAGAGATATCCCATCATGGGTCGGATCCCTCAATACCTATCCCCGCTAACGCAAACCATGGGAGTCGTGCCATCGGGGGGAGAAACCTCTTCACCACGGGTCCATCCCTCCAATAACCTCAAACGACTGCTCCAGATCCTTGGGGCTCGACCCAAGCCCCAACTTCTGGACCTAGGCCGCCTCGAAAGTCACAACATTGATTGGCTGATCCATAAGGGATTTAAAGTCTCCGTGGATGACCGAATCACCCTTCTCACAGCCCCGGCTATGCCTCCTCTGGACAACCAAAAAGAAGAGAAAAAGATCCCTTCACCCCCTTCCCTAGAGATCCTAGAATATGCCGCCAGTTCCTTTGACGGTATCCTCTGCTGGGATCTCTTCGATTACATTGTCATGAAGCAAGCCCAAGAACTGCTCTCGGGTTTGGAAGCCATTCTCAGACCCAAGGGTCTTCTTTTGGCCTTCTTTAACTTCAACCGCTCCACACCCCTTCCTCCTATACGCTACCGGATTCACGGGGAGGACCAGTTGGAGTATAAGCCCCTCACCGCGGACACAATCCCCCGCCGCGTCTACGAAAACCGGGAAATCCAGGATCTCTTCTCGAAATTCAAGCTCCTCAACTCCTGCTTTCTCAAGAACCAGATGCGAGAGGTACTGGTACAGAA
>DATECO010000264.1:0-2837 GCA_035286865.1 Nitrospiria bacterium
CCGCGATGGTCTAGCTTCGGGGAGGTCAGCTCAATCTCCACACGGCCATTGTGTCCATGGAGGTGTTTACACTTGCCATCATAGTTGAGGAGTCGATGGCCGTAACAAAAAAGGATATGCTTAGTCACTTTATACATTGAGTCCCCATTGGAGTCTAGGCGATCAACCTTCCCCCGTCTACTGGAAGGATGGCGCCGGTGATGAAGTCTGAGCCCTGGATGAAAAACAGTACCGCAGAGGAGATGTCCTCGGGAGAACCGAGCCGGGCCAGGGGTGTCTCGGCAATGATGGCCTTCCGTTCCCTCTCCCCATAGGCCTCGGGCAGAAGCACTGGCCCTGGGCAAACACAGTTAACCTGGATGGCGGGGGCCAATTCAATGGCCAGGGCCTTGGTCAGGGCAATTACCCCTGCCTTTGAGACGCAGTAGGGCAGGTAATTTTTGTAAGGTCGCATACCGCTCCAGTCCGCGATATTAATGATCTTTCCCCTTCCCTTTTTACGCATAATCTCCGAAGCGGCCCTGGCGCAGAGAAAAGTCCCTTTGAGGTTGGCTTCAAGGTGCCTGTCCCACTGCTCCTCGGTGAGCTTGTCAAAAGGGGTTTCCTCATAAATGGCGGCATTATTAATCAGTATATCTAAAGAGCCCAAGGTCTTGTTCACCGTTTTGATCAGATGGTCCACATCGTTTGCCTTGGCAATATTGGCAGCGATCGCCAGGGCCTTCACCCCCAGGACCTCCATCTCGCTCACAGTCTTCTCGGCTTCTTTCCGGGAGGCCTGATAGCTGATGGCTACCTGGGCATGCTGTCTGGCCAGGGTCAAGGCAATCGCTCTGCCCACCCGTTTGGCCCCTCCGGTGACGAGGGCGGTCATACCCTCCAGCTTCAATACGATCTCCTGTTTTTTGTCTTAAATGCTGCTTCATCATAATCAAATGCCAGCAAGGCTGTCAAGAAACCCTCAAAATTGACGTATTTGCCAGATTCTAGTATCATTCTTTAGGCAAGCAGTTGGCTCTGCCAGCACGCTAGTTGTGAGAATTCATGCCTAAGAAGAATCGGGATCTTACATATAAGCAGGCCGGGGTGGATATCCGCACTGGAGATCGGTTTGTAAAGCTGATCAAGCCTCTGGCGCGAAAGACCTTCCGTCCGGAGGTCCTGGGGGAACTCGGTGGTTTCGGGGGGTTTTTCAGGTTTCATGCCCGGCGCTACAGGGAGCCGGTCTTGGTCTCGGGGACGGATGGTGTAGGCACAAAACTCAAGGTGGCCTTCCTGATGAATCGGCACGACACGGTGGGGATTGATCTGGTCGCCATGTGTGTGAATGATGTGGTTGTGAGCGGGGCCGAGCCACTTTTCTTTCTGGACTACCTCGCCACCGGACGGCTTGAGCCGAAGAAGGCGGTGGAGGTTCTCAACGGCATCGCAGAGGGATGCCGGCAGGCAGGCTGTGCCCTCATCGGTGGGGAGACGGCAGAGATGCCGTCTTTTTATGCCGACGGGGAGTACGACCTTGCAGGCTTTGCTGTGGGAGTGGTCGAGCGGTCAAAGATCATCGATGGCCGGAAGATCAGAGTGGGAGATGCCCTCATCGGGCTGGCCTCGTCAGGCCTTCACAGCAACGGTTACAGCCTTGCGCGAAAGGTGGTCTTTGAGTTGGCGGGTCTGGGAATTCAAGATCGAATTTCAGACCTGAGCCGCCCGCTGGGCGAAGAACTCCTGACCCCGACCCGAATCTATGTAAGGTCTGTCCTTTCCCTTTTGAGATCTCCCTCTCTGGGAGGGGTCATCAAGGGAATGGCCCATATCACCGGTGGAGGCATTACCGGAAACCTCCCCAGAGTTCTCCCCGCCGGATGCGGTGCACTCATTAACCGATCTTCCTGGGAGGTACCCGCCATTTTCGGGTTCCTCCAGCACAAGGGGGGTATTGCTGAGGCGGAGATGTACCGCACCTTTAACATGGGGCTTGGGATGATCCTGGTGGTCTCAAGAGGGGAAGTAAAGAAGGTCCTGGCCAAGGCTCTGCGCTTGGGGGAGAGGGCGTTTCTGATAGGAGAGATCGTCCGCGGGCAGAAGGAGATCAGCTATGCCTAAGGTCAATCTTGGGGTGCTGGCCTCGGGCCGGGGTTCAAATCTACAGGCCATTATAGATTCCATTGTGGCGGGGAGATTGGATGCCAGGATCGTCGTGGTCGTCAGTGATCGGAAGGATGCACAGGCCCTGGAACGGGCCAGTCAGAACGACATACCCCATATCCATCTATCGCCCAAGGACTATTCGGGCCGGGAGGCCTATGATGCTGCTATTGTAAAAATCTTTCAGGAGTCTGCAGTTGACCTGGTGATCTTGGCAGGGTATATGAGGATTATCACACCAGGCTTGATCAATCCTTATAGAAACCGGGTGATAAATATTCATCCCTCTCTATTGCCTTCTTTTCCAGGCCTTCATGCCCAGCGCCAGGCCCTGGAGCATGGGATAAAAGTGACGGGGGCCACCGTGCATTTTGTGGAGGAGCAGGTGGACCATGGACCCATCATCATCCAGGCCGCCGTACCTGTCCTGGAGGGAGACACCGAAGAGACGCTCTCGGCCAGGATACTGGAGCAAGAGCACCGGATCTATCCTCAAGCGATCCAGTGGTTTGCGGAGGGGAGGCTTAAGGTGACCGGGCGGCGCGTGATCATCGAAGGGAGTGCAACCTACACGTCAATCCTAAGTCAGCCAGGGATGGGGACGGGCGGAGGTGGCGGATGATCTGCCCAGTCTGTGGGTATGAGCAGACCCAGGGGCTGAACTGCTCCCAGTGTCAGACCCCACTATCGTCCGC
>DATECO010000265.1:0-3131 GCA_035286865.1 Nitrospiria bacterium
CGTCACATTATAATAGCGGTCAATCGCCTTGAGAACGTCTGCCTCAGTGCTCACCACGGGCTGAACCTCAAGACCTGTGGCCTCCTTGAGGTCATCCATCGCAAAGACATTCAGCGGGTCCACCATGGCCACGGTCAATACCTTGTCCTTTATGAAAAGGGGAATGGTCTGATGGCGCCGTGCAAGAGTCTCAGGCACCAGTTTCACCGCATCCTCTTCAATGGCAATATTGGAAAGGACCTGGTGCTGGATGCCCATCTGCTTACCCAGGACCATGATGATATCCTGATCAGTCACATAGCCAAGACTCTTCAGGACAGAGCCGAGGCGACCGCCACTTTTGCGCTGCTCTCTGATCGCATTGTCCAGTTTCTCTTTAGTCAGCAGGCCTTCTGCAATCAGCATCTCGCCCAGCATCTTTCTTTTTTGATGCGGTTGAAGCATAATCGACGGGTTATGGGTTATGGGTTATGAGTTTATTACTCATTACTCATTGCTCATTACTGATTTAAATATAGCCGAGCATGTACAGGCTGTCAAAACGAGGCGGAGGCCTTTCTAGATCCAGTTTAATGATACGGATGTGGAAGGCAAGGAGGGGGAAAACCTATCCGCCGGAGATGTTCAGCGTGACCTCAACGTGGGTGTTTTTCTCCTGAAGGATGACATAGCTGCTGGTGAGGTCCTTAAGATAGATTGTGCCTGAGATGGTCTGACCCTTCCCCACGATGAAGAGCTCTCGATCCCGGGCTAAGAACGCCTGGTCCCGTCCCTGCCCTTTGTTGAGATAACCCAAGTAACGGAACTGACCCAGTTCACGCCTGGCCTGTTGAATGGCCAGCTCTTCAGGGGTCGGTGGAGGGGGTGGCGGTGGGGGCTCGGCCGGCTGTGGGGGGGCTGGAGGAGCAGGCAGGTAGATCTGGAGGGGGGCAAACACGTTTCTGGGATTATTCAAGGCGATCTTTAATCGATCCTCCAATAGGTCAAGCCGGACGGTAAATCCTGACTGGCTTCTGGACAGAACCTCGTTCTTGGAAATGATCTGGCCCTTTACATATTTCAGGGGTACCCTTTTAGGTTCCTCCTGAGAGCCCAAACGGTACACAATCAGCAAGGTCCACACGACCATCAGGATGATCAGGATTTGTTTTTTTCGATCCATGTGACTCCAAATAACGTTAGGTCCGTTTAGTCCGTTTGGACTGTTATTTCCGTTTTTTTCCGGTTTAGTCGTTGTAGTCTATTAACGGACCCAACGGACAAAACAGACCTAACCGAGATAACGTTTCTAGCGCAATGTGGCCACCATCTTTACCTCCAATTCCAGACGGCCGGATTCCTTCGCGGAACTCGCAATGGCCATCTCCTCTATATAAAGAAATAGATCCAGTCCTTCTACCTCATGGATAAATTCCCGGACATCAGTATATCGACCGCTGACTTTAAAATTTAGGTCGATTTTCCTTAGATCACTTTCCTTTTTCTTCTCGGTCTGATAACTCACCCCTGGAAGCGCAAGCTGATGCCGTCTGGCCATTGCAGGCAGGAGATTGGCCAGCCTGGCTAGTTCCTGCTGGCTGAGAAACGTTTTCTCTAGGCTGTTGAGGTCTTCCTGCGCCTTCTGGTATTGAAGTAAGTGACTCACCCTGGACCTGGCAGATTGTAAAGCTGCCTCGCTGGATATCTTGTGGCGATAGGCCGGACTAACGAAGATAAGAGAGAAGAGGAGATTCACTAAAAGCAAGGAAAGGAAGACGGCACCCTCCAGGCGATGGCGGTGGAACAATTGGGTCAGCTTATCAAAACTGAGTGCCCTGCCTAGGTGAACGATATTTGAACTCAACGGTGAACTCAATAAATCCCTCTTTGTCAGTCTCCTGGTCTTTTAAGAAGACCTCTTCAAATGCGTGTGAATCTTCCAACCCGATAATAAACCGGGTTAGGTCCTTTAAAGAAAGGGCCTTCCCCGTGAGGGTTATAATTCCCTCTGGGGATCGGGGCTGCAACCTCATTACAGAAATATTTTTCGGCACCGCGGATTCCAGTTCATTAAGAAAAAGGGTCCAGGAAAATGCCTTTTGTGTGATCAGGCTGTTGACTGCGGCGATCTGTTTTGTGAAGGCCATTATCCCAACCTCGCTTGTGTCCATTCCACTCACTCGGAGCTCTTCCTCCAAAGCATGCCTGCGGTCCTCCACATTCTGGAGGGATTCCTCAATGTAACGGTGCTCACCCCAATAGGATATGTAAGATTGCACCTGCAAAATCCCACCACCCACCAGGAGTATGGAAAATACGTAGAGAAGGGCCTTCAAGAGCCTTGTCTTGCGGTAGTCTTCCGAGGCCAGATTGATTCTTAGCCTCATGAGTCAGGCCTCTGGCTTCGTCCGAAAATTCCTCGAGACCAAGGGAAAATCTTTGGGATCGAGGTAAGACTCGGGACCAGCGTGAGTTCGATAGCACCTTCGATCGCGGCTGCAATCGCGGGAGTCACATAGCCGATCTCTTCCGGTCTGACCTTTGCGAGCCCGCCCAAAAATGCCAACCTTTCGGGCTCCAGGGGCTCCACCTCAATATGATATTGATTATGGGCCTTCTTGATAAACTCCGACATCTTCCGCCCAAATACAAAGAGGTGGGTCACCAGGGAAGGGTCTTGGGACTGGCTATAGAAACTCAGAGAGGTTTTAAGTTCGTGCATGATCAGGTCTGACAGCGAATTGTCATAAGATCCGCCTGATTCTTCGCCTGAGGCAAAGGAGAGGGCTGGGGCCGACCTCAGGCCTTTAATTCTGATAAAGTCGAGGGTGCCATCCCCAAAAATCATGAGGGTAAAGTTATGATCAAAGAGATTTAAGACGATGAAGCGCCCTGAAGCACCGGCCAATTGTAAGAGAAGATCATGGTAAAGATTAAAAAGCTGAAAAGAAGAGATGTTAACCCAGATCGGCTGGATGCCCAGGCGCCTGATAGCGTCCTCATACTGCTGGAGGATCTCGGACTGGATGGTCACCGCCAGAAGAGTCTTCCTAGGAGAAGGGATTGGCTGATAGACCGCTTTGGCGCTTCCCAGCGGAGCAAGAAATATCTTCTCCATCTGCCAGCGGATCAGCTGATCCCGATCACTGCCT
>DATECO010000266.1:0-3076 GCA_035286865.1 Nitrospiria bacterium
GCATTTCCCCTCATAGTTTAAGAGCCGATGGCCGTAACAGAACTGAAGGGCCTTGGTGACCTTATACATTGATTCTCCAGGTTAGACCGGGTATCCCAAACGATACGACTTCATCATACTAAAACAGTCCACGGTGGTCAAGGTCGTCTTTTTGGACAACGCGCTCGGCGATCAGGTGGGATAGGCTCGTGATCCGGCCCTGGATGCGGATACGAGACCTTGATTTTACTATCCGCCCTCTGGTAAAGTACCGCTTTCAATTTCAGGAGGCCTGTCGATTGATAAGAGAGACCCGGCAGACAGAAAAGGGATCGGCGAAAGCCATCGAGATACGGCACCTCACCAAGACCTTCAATAACAAGAAGGTACTGGACGATCTTAATCTGGAAGTGGAGGCCGGAGAGGTTTTTGGGCTCCTGGGGCCCAACGGCGCCGGTAAAACCACGACCATTCGGACGACCCTGACCTTGCTTAAACCAACCGAAGGACAGATCAAGGTTTTTGGCTATGATGTGGTGAGCGAGCCGCGGCAGGTACGTCAGATTCTTGGCTATGTGCCGCAGGAGAAGGCCGTGGACCGCTTCTTGACAGGACGGGAGCATCTCATCCTGGTAGCGGATCTCTATCATCTGAGCCGGGAGCAGGCCCGACAGCGGATCGAGGAGATCCTCGCGCTGGTTGACTTGAAGGATTCGGCCGATGAGCTTGTGAACACCTACTCGGGCGGTATGAAAAAGAAACTCGATATCGCCTGCGGATTGATCCCGAGCCCCAAGGTGCTGATCTTAGACGAGCCCACCCTGGGGCTTGATGTGGAAAGCCGCATCCGAACTTGGGACTATATCCGAAAACTTTCGGCCCAGGGTCTCACAATCTTCATGACCACAAACTACTTAGATGAGGCGGATGAGCTGTGTGATCGAATCGCAATCCTCGACCGAGGCCGGGTGGTGGCCCTGGGCGCCCCAGAGGCTTTAAAGAAAGGGCTCGGCGGGGACCTCGTCATGGTAAGGGTTACGCCTCCTCTAAGCGATCAGGACAGGCTTCCTGACCTGCTGCGCAGGGAGCTCACCTTTATCCATGAGATTAAGGTCACTTCGGATCGGAAGGGACTTGAGATCCGCGTCGTCTCCCATGAGGAGGCACTCCTGCCCATCATCCAGACTCTTCACAGGGAGGGGTACGCGATTCAGTCCCTTCGGTATTCACGACCCACTCTGGAAGATGTGTTCGTCACCTATGCGGGCCATCAGATTCGAGAGAATCCAGCACTTTCTTAAATTAGAGGCATGGATGAATCCATTTATTCAAGAAGTGACAGCCTTAACGATGCGTTGGGTGAAGAGGCTTTCCCGGGAACCCATGAGCATGGCCTTTGGTTTGATCCAACCCATGCTTTTCTGGCTTATCCTCTTCGGTAATCTCTTTGAGAAAACGGCTCGGATCCCGAGTCTAAGCGGGGCTCCTGACTATATCACTTTTCTCACAGGTGGGGTGGTGGTCATGACCGTGCTCAACAGCGGCCTGGCCGGCGGGGTGGATCTGCTGTTCGATAAAGAAAGCGGATTCTTGGAACGGCTGCTTTCCACCCCCATCAGCCGCAACGCCCTGATCATCAGCCGGTTCATCTTTGTCATGGCCATTACGACCGTCCAAATCTTGATCATCCTTCTTGTAGCCTATGTCCTGTTTGGGGTGTATCCGCAGAGCGGCCTGGAAGGTCTCGGCCTGATTCTGTTGGTAGGACTCATGTTGGGTTTGGGGCTGATCGCCATCTCCCTCTCCCTGGCCTTCGCTATTAAAGCCCACGGGAATTTCTTTGCCCTACTTGGGTTTCTAACCCTACCGCTGATCTTCCTTTCAAGCGCCTTGGTGCCGATTGGGGAAATGCCGGCCTGGATGGGTTTTCTGGCCCGTTTCAATCCCATGACCTATGCGACGGACGCCGTTCGTTCACTGATCTTGGGAGGGTGGGCTTCGGCGGTTCTTCTGAAGGTCTTGTTAGTCCTACTGTTTTTTGATGCACTGTGCATCTGGGTGAGCGGTCGAATCTTCCACCGTCAATTAGGATAAGTGCCTAAAAATTTTAGTTGACGAGCCGGAAGAGAGCAGGTTAAAATATACATATAAACAGGAAAGAGGGGGATTCGCGATGTCACTGTTGATTGCAGATAACTGTATTA
Organism: Nitrospiria bacterium; assembly: GCA_035286865.1. GTDB lineage: Bacteria > Nitrospirota > Nitrospiria > DATECO01 > DATECO01 > DATECO01. Next base: position 2,184 of record DATECO010000266.1, read on the forward strand.
ATTGCGGCGCCTGTTTGCCTGAATGTCCCAACGAGGCGATTTTTGAGACTCGCAGCGCCGCCGAGGCTACCGGTATTCATGTGACCGAAGGAATCGGTGTGGGTGATGGGCTTTACGTCATTTCCTTTGACCGGTGCACCGAGTGCGTGGGTCATTTTGATGAGCCCCAGTGCGCGGCGGTCTGCCCGGTGGATGAGTGCTGTATTGCTGATCCGCAGTGGCCCGAGTCTAAGGAGGTCCTTCTGGAGAAGGCCCAGAGGCTCAATCCGGACAAGCACATTGATCCGGCTAAGTCCTGGGTCAAGGTTCGGGAAGGTCCACTGGCCAAGGTTTGAAAGACAAACCTAAAACGCGCCCCAGTTCTTAAAGTAACGTAACAGGTCACGTACCGAAATCAACCCGACAATTTTCCCGCTATCCGTCACAGCCAGGTGTCGTGTCCCCTTTTCGCTCATCAGGTCGCTTGCATCGCTGGCCGGGCGATCAATATCAATCGAGATGATAGGACTGCTCATGATCGCCCGCACCTTTTCAAGACGGAGGTTTTTGTCCTCAGCCATGCCTCGCCGGACCAGATCGGTTTCGCTGATCACACCGATATAATTTCCAGCCTCCTCCACAAAAAGAGCCCCTACCCGTTTATCCCTCATGATCTTGGCCGCATCATAGAGGGAGGCGTTGGGATCGATGGTCTTGATCTCTCGGGTCATCATCACAGCCAGTGGGCGTTTCATGAGAATCCCCTTATCGGTTCAGAAGGGCGGCTCTTCCAATGGAGTCATCAGGTGTTTAAAAGCACCTATAATCTAAATCAAGGCACCAGGATCTGTCAAGGCCACAAGGTTTAGCCTGTTAGGGCCATTGAGGTACCCAGGATCTTCTGGTATAATCAT
>DATECO010000267.1:0-2799 GCA_035286865.1 Nitrospiria bacterium
TTGGAAGAGGCCAGGAGATCCTGGGAATAGCGGGTCAGAAACAAGAGGGAATGGATATCCGCCCGGTGGTGAATGAACAGGTTAGACTCCACACTGCTCTGGGCTCGTTCCACCGTGATGCTGCTCAGGTCTCTTCGGACATCCCTGCTATTCAAGAGATTGACATCGGTTTTGAGATCAAGCCGCTCCGTGAACTGCTGGGTGTGGCGATAGCGAAGATCAATACGCTCCTTTTTTTCGTCCCGATCATGAAAAAACAAAGATTCAAGCCTCCCCTGGGAAGCACGACTTAATACATAGCGGTACTCCAGGATTCCTCCGATTCCCTTTGCACTCCGATAGTCCAGAGAGATTGTGGCATCATGGCTGTATCCAATAGCCCAGTAAAAGGGCTGAAGATACTTGAAGCCCTCTTCTTTTGTGCTGTACCCGATGCGGGGCATTAGAAACCCGGATTGCCGGGTGGTCTTGACCGGAAAAACCAGGTAAGGCAAATAAGCCACAGGGATATCCTTGATCTCGAGCGCCACCCCCTTGGCCACCGCATAATGATCCAGTCTCAGACGCAACTTCTTCGCCCGAAATCGCCACGCCGGTGCACTCCCCTCACAGATATCGCAGGTGGTCATGGAACCCTGATCGATCAGGTAGACCTCTTCTGAGAGGCGCTCCATCCGTTCTCCTTCGATATGGTAGTTGTCTTTTCGGGTATCAATCCGGCCCTTATAAACCACCCCTTGTGAGGTATTGACATTCAATTCCATCCGATCGGCTTTGAGGAGGTCTTCTCCTTGAAATAGCTCCACATGGCCGTCTGCGGTCAGGAGGCCCGTGGCATTTTCCAATACCACATGGTCTCCGGTCAGGCGCAACCCTCCCTGGGTCACCACTACATGCCCATCGGCCGTGTACACATCCTCCTTCTGGCGATATTCTAGTTGGTCCGCGGTGATATTGATGGGTTCTTTACTCTTGGAGAGTTTGCCCAGATCAGGGACAGGGATCCGGCCTGCTGGGCCAGGCTGATCTTGGGAGGTAGAGATTCCCGGAAGGAAAATAATCAGAAATAAAAGGAGGCTGGCCAGACATCTGGCTCTGCCAGTGACTGGCCGGGGTGTGGGGGGCACCTGCCTGCCGCCCGCCTGCCGGCAAGGCAGGGCAGGCAGGTCGGAGGACTTTTCTCTCATTAGCCGCACGGGCCCCCACATATGAATGCCGGCGGCCGGATGCCTCATCTCATCCCCGGAACACAGAGGGCTTTTCTCTCCCCTCCAGAAATGCCTTGGCCGCGCCCACCGTGTAAAGGGACCCCGTAATACAGAGAATATCCTGAGGGAGCAATCGGCCCATGGCATAGGCCACGGCCTCGGAGATTCTTTCCTTGGGGGTTACCGGGCCGATAAAATCCCGGAGCCCCTGTCTCAAAGTGTCCAAGGATGCCGCCCCGGAGTAGTCCGGGCGAGTGAGAATCACCTCATCACAGGAAGGGACTAATTCCTTGAGAATCTCGCTGATGTTCTTGTCCGCCAGGATTCCGATGATCAGGAGGAGTCGACCTTTTCGGACCTGTTTGGTCTCAGCCAGAAAATTGCCCACGACTCGTGCCCCGGCCGGGTTGTGGGCCCCATCCAGAAGAACCAGAGGTTCTTTTCTTGCAACCTCCAACCTGCCCTCCCACCGGACTGATCTAAACCCCTCACGGATCGATTTCTCGGTCAATCCCAGGCCGAGATTGGCCAGCAGTTCAACAACTGCCAGCACGCTACCGGCATTAATGATCTGATGGTGGCCCAGCAGAGGACAGAATAGATGCCTCAAGGTCATCTTCTGTCCGTGATAATCAAAATCGGATGGAGAGCGTCCATCCAGCCACACGTCTCTGCCCAACAGAGTCAATCTGGCTCGCTGTTTCCGGCAGATCTCCTCAATGACCTCAATCGCCTCAGTGCGGCCAGAGGCCGTGACGACCGGCGTATTTTCTTTGATGATACCGGCCTTCTCACCCGCAATCCGTTCAATCGTGCTTCCTAGGTAGGATTCATGGTCATAGTCCACATTGGTAATCACGGACGCCAGCGTGTTAAGGACGTTAGTCGCATCAAGGCGGCCGCCCATCCCGACTTCGACCACCGCCACATCCACCTGTTGCTGTGCGAAATAGAGGAAGGCCATGGCCGTCGTAAATTCGAAAAAGGTAGGAGAGAGGGTAGGACCCGAGGCCTCCCGGATATGATCTGTTAGTTTTGCAACGGATTCGGGAGGGATCGGTGTGCCATCGACCCGGATCCGCTCTGTAAAATCGATCAGGTGGGGCGAGGTGTAGAGGCCCACTCTGTAACCGCCTGCCCGGAGCACTGAAGCCAGCATGGCTGCGGTAGAGCCTTTCCCATTGGTCCCACCGATGTGGACTGATCTAAATTGCAGGTGGGGCTGTCCCAGGGCCTCCATCAGCCTAATGCTCACATCCAGGCTTGACCGTATCCCATGTCTCTGGAGCTGATACAGATACTCAATGGCCTCCTGATAGGTCATCTGCAAGACCCCCTAAGCCTTGGCAGGTGTCCTTTTAACACACTTCCGGATGGATTGCAAGGTTGAAGCAGATGTTTGGCCGCATTTTTCTTTGACAATTAGTTATAATGTGATATCTTAGGAAATGCTTTAAACTAATTTTTTCTGAGGGAGAGAACGATGAAAAACTTGTGCCTATGGTTGGTGAGTCTCCTTTTCTTAATCTGGGTGCCCACTGCCTCAGCTCAGACCGCTGAGGCACCTCCAACAGCCACAGAGGCTGCACCA